>JAJZIF010000277.1 GCA_021810735.1 Acidobacteriota bacterium | reverse complement strand
ACATCCTGTTTCTCGTCATCAAGAAATTCTGCGAGATCGATCTTCACCCCGGCACCGTCGACAACATTGAGATGGGCTTGCTCTTCGAAGATTTGATACGGCGCTTTAACGAACAGGCGAACGAGACGGCAGGTGATCACTTCACGCCACGCGAGGTGATCCGCCTTATGGTGAATCTGCTGTTCATGCACGATGACGACCTACTCCGCAAGCCGGGTACGGTACGCAAGATGCTTGACCCGACCTGCGGCACAGGTGGAATGCTTTCCGAGGCCAGAAAGTATCTGCGGGAACACCAAGCCGGTGCTCGTCTGTTTGTATACGGACAGGATTTCAACCCACGCTCCTACGCGGTGGCAGCGTCTGACCTTTTGTTGCGGACGAATCCGGACGATGCCGAAACCTCGACGATCAAGTTTGGCGATACCCTGATCGACGACCAGTTCCCCGGCGAGCGCTTCGATTACTTCCTCGCCAATCCCCCATTTGGCGTGGACTGGAAGCGGCAGCAGAAGGATGTCGTGCGCGAGCATGAAAAGCAGGGGTTCGCTGGCCGTTTCGGTGCAGGCACGCCACGCGTTAACGATGGCGCACTCCTGTTCCTGCAACACATGGTCAGCAAATTCGAGCCAGTCGATCCGGCCAAAAACCTCGATGGCTCTCGGCTGGCCATTGTTTTCAACGGCTCGCCTCTGTTCACCGGCGGCGCAGGCTCCGGCGAAAGCGAGATCCGCAAGTGGATTATCGAGAACGACTGGCTCGAAGCCATCGTCGCGATGCCCGAGCAAATGTTCTACAACACCGGCATTGGCACCTACGTATGGGTGGTCACCAACCGCAAGGAAGCTCGTCGCAAAGGAAAGATTCAGCTGATTGATGGCCGCGAACGCTGGCAGTCGCTGCGTCGCAGCCTGGGCGACAAGCGTCGCGAGTTCTCCGATGCCCACATCACGGACATCGTCCGCGAGTATGGCGATATGCGTGACAACACCACAAGCAAGGTGTTCGACAACGCCGATTTTGGCTACAACCGCCTGACCATCGAGCGCCCCTTGCGCCTCGCATTCCAGATTACCCTCGAACGCAAGGAACGCTTCCTCGATGCCTGCCCGGAACTGCTGGATGATCTGCAGGCCATGGACAAATCCATCGGGCGCGAAGTCAGCCGCGACTGGAACACCATCTTGAAGCAAGTGCAAGCCATCTTGAAGGAGCGCGATAGCAAATGGCGCGCACCGCAAGTCAAGGCGTTCCGTGAAGCCTTCACCGAGGTCGATCCGAAGGCCGAAGCCGTCATTGCCAAGAAAACCGGCGGCAAGATCGAGCACGAATCCGATCCCAAGCTGCGCGATTTCGAGAACGTACCGCTCAAGGAAGACGTTCAGGCCTATTTCGAGCGCGAGGTACGCCCCCACGTGGCGGATGCCTGGATCGACCACGAAAAGACCAAGATCGGCTACGAGATCAACTTCAATCGCCACTTCTATCGATTCACCCCGCCGCGTCCGCTGGCCGAGATCGATGCCGACCTGAAGCGCGCCGAAGAGGAAATCGTGAGACTGCTGCGCGAGGTGACAGCGGAGACGCGGACATGACCGCTGTCGAACTGCTGGAGAGCCTCAACCTTCTCGATGAGCACGAGCGTATCGAGGCCAAGCGTTCGTCCGAAGCAGGCAAGTCAGTGCTCGAAACCGTCTGCGCCTTCGCTAACGAGCCTGGGCTGGGCGGTGGCTGGATCGCGCTCGGCATCGTGCGCGAAGAGATGGCGCTTTTCCCGGCCTACGAGGTCGAGGGCATCACCCACCCCGACAAGATCACGGCCGACATTGCCAACCAGTGCCGCGACATCTTCAACATTCCGCTGCGGGTGGATATCTCTACCGAGAATATTCAGGGCAAGAATGTCGTCGTGGTCTTTGTCCCTGAGGCCCAGCCACAGGACAAACCGATCTTTTTCAAGGCGCAGGGATTGCCGCGCGGGGCATTCCGCCGCATCGGCAGCACCGATCAGCGCTGCACCGATGACGACATGGCTGTCTTTTACCAAGGCCGCCAGCAGGAAAGCTTCGATGCCGGCATCGTTGCCGACGCCACACTAGATGATTTGTCGCCGGATGCCATTGCCGACTACCGAAAATCCCGTGGCGATGCCAACCCGGATGCCGAAGAGCTGCGCTGGTCCGACGAGGAACTGCTGCAAGCGTTGGGCAGCATCCGCCGCGATCATAAAGGCGAGTGGAAACCGACCGTCGCCGGCCTGATCCTGTTCGGCAAGCCGTCGGCCCTGCGCCGTTGCTTCCCTATGACCCGCGTCGATTACATCCGAGTGCCCGGCCGAGAATGGGTGCCCGACCCCGACCGCCGTTTCGATACCGTCGAACTGCGCGACCCGCTGTTCCGTCTGATCCGCCGTTCCCAGGCCGCTGTGCTGGACGATCTGCCCAAGAGCTTCGGGCTGTCCGAGGGCGAACTTCAGCGCCAAGACAAGCCGGTGATTCCGCTGCGCGTGATCCGCGAGGCCCTGGTCAATGCCCTGATGCACCGCAGTTACCGCAGCCACAGCCCGGTGCAGATCATCCGCTACGCCAATCGGCTGGAAATCCGCAACCCTGGTTTCTCCCTCAAGTCGCCCGAGCACCTGGGCGAGCCCGGCTCCCAGCCGCGCAATCCGAAGATCGCGGCGGTGTTGCACGAGACCCGCTTCGCCGAAACCAAGGGCAGCGGCATCCGCGTCATGCGTGAGAGCATGGAACAGGCCGGCCTTACCCCGCCGCTGTTCGAGTCCGACCGGGGTGCCGACCAGTTTGTCGCCCGTTACTTCTTCCACCACTTCCTCGGCGAGGATGACATTGCCTGGCTCACCCAATTCCGCGACCTACACCTCTCCGACGAGGAGGCCAAGGCCCTGATCGTCGTGCGCGAAGCGGGCGCCATCGACAACGCCACCTACCGGGAACTGAACAAGGTGGATGCCCTCGCCGCCAGCGGGGCCTTGCGCCGGCTGCGCGATGCTGGCTTGCTGGCCCAGAAGGGCCGAGGTTCGGCCACCTACTATGTACCAACCGACCGGCTTGGGGCCGACGGAGAGGGCTTACCGACCAACTCCGCTGCCTTGTCTACCAACCCCGAGGGCTTACCTACCAACCCCGAAGCCTTATCTGACAACCTCGAGGATCTGCCGACCAACCCCACCCCGGAGGAGGAAACGACGCGTCGGGCGTTGTTAGCCGAGTTGCCGGGTGACCTGGCTGCCCGCGTCGGTGCGCTTGGGCGCCGCAGTACCCCTGAGGAAGCCCAGGTCGTGGTCGTCGAAGTGTGCCGCCTGCGTGCCTGGCGAGCGGAAGAACTGGCCTTGCTGCTGCACCGCAATTCCCGCCATGTGCGCAATACCTATCTTCGGCCTCTGATGCGGGATGGCCGATTGGCGATGACCAATCCGGATGAGCCCAATGATCCGCAGCAGGCGTATCGGGCGGTGGAGGGTAGCAATGACTAGAACCGTTCAGTTCAAACGTCTTGCTCGCCTCAATTATGGAGACGCAATTCCGCAAGAAGATCAAGGACGAGGCAATGTGCCGGTATTTGGATCGAACGGGGCATTCACCATTTGCGACGAAGCAAATACGCTTGCGCCTGTCGTCCTGCTCGGTAGAAAGGGATCATTCGGCAAAACAAATTGGTCAGATGTTCCTTGCTGGGCTACTGACACAACGTTCTTCGTTGACCAAAGAAACGCCTCTGTAGATTTGCGTTGGCTTTACTGGGCACTGCAAACGTTGGGCTTGGACGCAGAGTCAGCAGAAGCGGCTGTGCCGGGAATCAATCGTGAAGAAGTGTATGAAAAGCGATTGCCCGAGGTCAGCGCAGAGTTACAGAAACGGACCGCTGCCTATTTAGATAACTCAACAGGGTTAATTGATCGTCTCCTCGCAACAAAATCGCGTCTGCTCGACCTCCTTGCGGAAAAGCGCCGTGTTGTCATCGCCGACTTTCTGACCAAAGGCCTCAACAAGGACGCACCACGCCGGGACTCTGGCATTCCCTGGCTCGGTGACATTCCAGAGCATTGGGATGTCGAACGGGCCAAGTGGCTTTTCACCGAGCGCGATGACCGCTCCGACTCTGGCGACGAAGAATTGCTGACAGTGTCGCACCTGACCGGCGTCACCAGTCGCGCCGAGAAAGACGTGAACATGTTCATGGCCGAGAGCTTGGAAGGCTACAAGCGCTGCCAGTCGGGGGATCTGGTCATCAATACCCTGTGGGCATGGATGGGCGCGATGGGCGTAGCCCGCCAACCCGGCATCGTCAGCCCGGCCTACAACGTTTATCAGCCCGTGGCACAACTCGACCCGGAATACGTCGATTTTCTGGTGCGCACACCGCGCTTCGTCGAGGAGATCACACGGTATTCCAAAGGCGTGTGGTCATCGCGCCTGCGACTGTATCCGGAAGGCCTCTACGAGGCGTGGTTGCCAGTTCCACCATTGGATGAACAGCGAGCGATTATGAAGCACGTACAGATCGAGACCAAGAAACTGGACGTTCTTGCGGCCACCACTAAGCGCACGATTGCTCTGCTGCAAGAACGCCGCTCGGCACTGATCTCGGCGGCCGTAACTGGGCAGCTTGAGATCGGGGAGGCAACCGTATGATCCTGCGCGAACTGGAGGTGTCGAACTACCGCCCCTTTCGCAGCGAGCGCTTTGCATTCTCAGAGCGAGTGACGGTGATCGCCGGCGTTAACGGGCGCGGTAAGAGCGCTATCCTTGATGGCCTATCGCTGTTGCTGTCGCGGCTACTGCCACAGGTTACTCCCGCTCGGGGCGGGTATAAGTATCTCGAGCCGCAGGATGTGCACCAAGGCGAACGAGCTCTGAAGCTCGCGCTTTCTGCTTCCTTCGAGGGCATCCCGGTCGACTTTGCGATTGATTACAGTCAGGCAGAGGGACAACGGCCAACCAAATTGCTGCCCCAGATTAAGCGCGAAATCCAACGAATCTACGGTGATCCACAACGGGCTGGCGACGCGGCGCCCATTGCTGTGTACTACACAACAGATCGCGCGGCCTATCGTTTGCCCAAGCGCCTGCTAACCGGGCTACCTCAAGACCAACGGGCTGCCTACCACGGGGCCCTGTTCAATCGGCAAATCGACTTCCGCGACTTCATGAGTCGCTACCGTGGGTGGGCTGACAGTATTGCTCGCGGCGAAGACCGGGATCAAAAAAATCAGCGGACGATCAACACGATAAACCGGGCAGTAAGCGAATTCCTGCCGGGTTTTAGCGATGTGCACGTCGAGCTCGAACCACTACGCTTACTCGTCTCCAAACAAGGGCAAACGCTCGACCTGACACAAATGTCGGATGGCGAACGGTCGCTGCTGGCCATGATGATCGACCTCTGCCGCCGCCTAGTGCTGGCAAACCCTGAGCTTGACGATCCATTGCAGGGGGCCGGTGTGGTGCTGATCGACGAGATCGAGCTGCACCTGCATCCGCAATGGCAACGCGAGATTGTGGAAAAACTGCGGCGAACGTTTCCACGGATTCAGTTCGTGCTTACAACACATTCGCCCTTCCTTATTCAGTCTCTCCGCGAAGGCGAGTTGATAAGGCTTGATCGAGAAGATGGCGATTTTGCCGAGTACTCTGACCGAAGTATCGAAGATATTTCAGA
>JAJZIF010000276.1 GCA_021810735.1 Acidobacteriota bacterium | reverse complement strand
GTTCCACATGCAGCCGAAGATGCCTCCATGCGACCTGGCTCATCGCTGGGTGATTGCACATGCCGATTACGATCACGGTTTGATGGACGGGTTCGTGTGGGCCGAGGGCAGCGCCTACACGATGGGTTATTACGACCAGCGCGACATCCCGAATTACTGGGCTTACGCGCGGCATTACGTTCTGGCGGACAGGTTCTTTTCGTCGCTGATGGGCGCCAGTCTGCCGAACCATCTTTTTACGGTGGCGGCACAGTCGGGCGGGGTGATCAACAACGAGTTCTCATTGAAGCAGATTGAGAACGATCTGGATTCGCCTGGCGGTTACAGCTTCGCCACCATGGTGAAGCTGTTCAACAAGGCGAATATTCCGTGGAAGTACTACGTGGAAACCCAGCGCATCAATTCCCCTCCGCCCGGCAAGCGCAACTATCTTGCCGATCCCGACCCCAAGCACTACTCGCTGTGGAACCCGCTGCCGGGCTTCAAAGCCGTCCGCGATAATCCGGCGGACATGTCGCACCTGGTTTCGCTCAACGAATACTTCGACGACCTGAAGAACCGAACGCTGCCCGCAGTTTCCTGGATTGTTCCGATGGGGATCGACAGCGAGCACCCGCCGGCATATCCGGTGACGGGGATGTGGTATGTGACGCGCCTGCTCAACGCATTGATGCAAAGTCCGTACTGGAAAGACAGCGTCGTATTCCTGACCTGGGACGATTACGGCGGCTTCTACGACCACGTGCCGCCGCCGCTGGTAGACGCCTACGGTTACGGACCGCGCGTGCCCACGATGGTGATTTCGCCCTTCGCGAAACACGACTACATTTCGCACAAGACCTACGATTTCACGTCGATGCTCAAGTTCATCGAGGAGCGCTTCGGCCTGAGCCACCTGACAGCGCGGGACGGCAAGGCCGACCCCATGTTCGATGCCTTCGACTTCGACGGGCCGCCGAACACGCCGCTGATCATCAATCCCGTGCCGGAGAATCCACCGTCTATGTCGGCATGGCCAGGAGACTGCGTCTATCAGCCGAAGGTGGATATTCTGGAGTCGGTGCCGGATATCGGGACCTATCTGCGCCGCTATCCGCCGCCTTCCGCCCAACTTCCTGCGTTGCCGACTGCTCCGGCGCCCGAGCACCCTGGGGTGTCGACACCGGGGAAGCAGTGATGCGGTGCGTAAGCTGACAACGGCCAGTGTCGTGGCCCCTTTGATGGGCCAGCAACCATGTATCCTCCGGCCGGAGGATACTTTACCCTGGCTGGGCGCGGGAGCGGATCACGCGGTACCTTTAGTACGCGGAAAAATTCCTCGCCAACAGTTCGCTCAAGCTTATGCTTGCTTCGTTCCGCCGCTCCGCGCCGGCAGTCCGGCGAGTGTCCGCGCACGTTCAAATACGCGCTGCAGCATGTCCTTCGTTAGCAGCCCTGTATTCGTGTTTTGCAACGAGGGGCGATACGCGGCCAGGATATAAGGTGCCCCGGGTAGGGTGTATTCCGCTCCATGACTGAAGATGAGTCCTTTGCGGTTAGAGATTTTCTACAATTGAGGTAAATTATTGGAGTGGAACTTCTTCTCAATCTCGCATGGTTGTTGTTGTCCCTGACACTTCTGGCGAGTCTGCGGACGAAGCAAAGCCGTTCCCTGGGTTTTTCGGGGGCGGCTGACAGACGCCGCCGGTATCTCACGGTGATTGTCCTGTCGTTTTTGCTTCTACCTGTCATCTCAATGACAGACGACCTGCACGCCATGACGGCCATGGCGGACAGTGAGCGTACAGATCGCAGATGTAGCGCGATCCAAATCCAACACCTGCAAGACCACACGCAAATTCACCCAGCGTTTTCCGCGGGCCCTGTCTATCTTGAGGATCCCCGTGTCTGCATTGGAATTGTCGGCTCCTTCCACCTTCTGCCCGACGTGGCAATACTGCCCATTGCTCTTCATTCGGACCGCGCCCCTCCAGAAAAATAGCATTGTCAGACCGTTTCTTTCGATTCGCATCGTTGATGGTGTGGATTGAGCCTAGCTTCATCGGCACATCACATGTCGACGGGCTCAAACCGTTTTGACGAAAGCTTGCAGGCTTATCTGGAGAAGAATTGAATGAATACTTTGCTTCGATTTTCAAGATATCTTTATTGCGGCATTGTTTTTATAGCCTTGTCGATTTACGCTACACTCGGCCATGCGCAGACAGCTCCCGAGGTTGGGCCAACTACAGCATCTTCGCCAAATGAAGTGCGTTGGGTGGACAATACCAGCGGCCCCTTTTATACCGGCACTGCGGATGTCGACCCTGGCGGTTCATACTACATTGAACCCTATCTCTTCAACTATCGATCGAATGGGCAGAACAATATCTATGTCCCTACCAAATTCGCCTATGGCTTGGGCCGAGGGTTCGAAATGGATGTATACGCTCCGTTCGATTACAACCGCATCAGCTATCCCCAGGCTCCGCAAGGCCAGAGTAGCTCCTCGATAGGCTATGGCGACACCTTGTTTCAGGTGAAATGGCAATTTGCGAAGGAGAAAGACCGCTATAACTTCTGGACGTTGCCTTCAATGGATCTGGCCGTCGATCTGAACGTTCCAACGGGAAAGTACAAGCGCCTGAACCCGAACCTTTCAGGAGCTTCTCAGACCAGCAATGGGACTTGGAATGAACAAGTGAATCTTCTGTTGCGCAAGCAATTCAAGCCCTTCGAATTGTACTTGCAGCAAACCGAACTGATACAAAATCCCTCCAATGTCACCGGCCCGTACCAGTTCAACAACGGTATCGATTCTCTCCCTGCAGGGCAGCGTTTGCGCATGGTGGATGGTGACGTGTTCGAGACCGCTGGTGCCCTCGAACATGTTCTGCTGCCGAAAGAGGGGTTTGGGTATCTCGTCGAGTACAACCAAGAACGCCAATTCGGGCGAAGCCTGTTCTTTGGACAAGCAAATGCGCCGGCATTTGCTTATTTCGATTTGAGCCCGGAGCTGGAAGTCACATGGCCAAATCATGGAAAATATCCCATCACCTGGGCCGCTGGGACTACTTTCACTGCGGCGCGGTCCAATTATCCTCGTCAGCTTACCCCCATATTTACGGTCAGTTTCTATGGGGACACGCATGGCTCGCGCTGATTATTTGCAGGGTCAAATGGCAAGAATTCGCGCCCGTTCAAACACTCGTTGCAGCATTGCACTCGTCAGCAGGCCGGTGTTCGTGTTCTGCAGCGACGGATGATATGTGGCGAGAATATGTTGCCCGTCCGGAGATGCATACTCCGCTCCGTGACGGAAGACGAGTCCCTTGCGGCTGGAGATTTTTCCCAACCGCAGCAAATGAGCAAGGTATCCATCGAACGCAATCTTTCCCAGGCACACCACCACGCGCAAATCCGTCAAAAGAGAAATTTCTTCATCCAGAAATGCGGCGCAGTTTTTTATTTCGCCGGGCAACGGTTTGTTCCCCGGTGGAGCGCAGCGAATGACGGACGTGATGCGGAGTCCGTCCAGACGCATTCCATCCTGCAAAGAATGCGCCAGGGGTTGCGACGCGAAGCCTGTAGCATGCAACACCGGATAGAGAAAATTTCCCGATCCATCTCCGGTGAAGGGACGACCCGTGCGATTGGAGCCGTGCGCGCCTGGAGCCAGGCCCAGCGCCAATACGCGCGCGTTCGCGTCGCCGAACGAAGGAACAGGTTTTCCCCAATAGGTGTGGTCGGCATAGGCTCGCCGCCGGACCCGCGCGATCTCGGCGCAGTAGGTCCGCAGCCGCGGACATAGCTCGCAGGCAGCGATGCGGCCGGCAAGCTCTTCAAAGGCGGACTCGGCCTTCGTCGGGCCAGACGCACCACGTTCTGGAAGCCGATCCGTATTTTTCCTGCCGCCTGCCGGCGAACCGATTCGAGTCACATCGGAAATTGTACGGTTCGCATCCCAATTACAGAAGCGCGGTGTCTCAGGTTGGACGATCGTCGATTGCGACACCGTGGCATCGCTTCTGGGACGCATCAAGACTTCCATCCCGGCGGGAATACGATACCCTGTTATCGGCGAGATCGCCGATTGCAATCGCGCGCGAAAGAGGTTCGAAGATTTGCAAAAGATGGATGCTCGAACGAATGTGCTGCAACGGATAGCATGGATCAGCCTGCTGTCCATGGCTGTGGCTGGATGGAACCTTGGCTGCGAATCTCGCCCTCCCGCGCCTCCGCCGTCTCCTACGGCGACCGCCTCGGCGAACCTGCCTGAGGTCGGCGGACAGAAAGCAATCGAATTGCGTCGCCTGCAGAGCGGCGTCGGAGCGGCGCCAGAGTTCTTAAGCGTCACTCTGTTGCCCGGACGGGGCATGAATGTCTTTCAGATTACGGCGTATCTTCCGGGAAGAGGCGAAGTCTCGTTACTGACATCGCCGTCGCTCGATGCCGCGACGAAAATCCTGAACGACGGCACGGACGATCCAGACGGGAACAAAAGTTTTTCCATGGGCGGGGCACTCTTGTTCCCATTTGCCAACCGTATCCTCGGCCCGGTGACGCTCGACAAAAAAAACGGGGAGCATATCGTGACCGCCGTCTGGCATGGACGCAAAGTGCCGCTGATCGCCAATTGGCGCGGCAAAAACCCTGGCGCCCAATGGTGCGCCATGCATGGCCAGATGGTGGCAGCCAAGGCGGACAATGTTTCCATTCAGTCCGATCCTGACACTGCGGAGGCTACAGCCGTCTATCGTCTCCCGGCGAATGGCCACTGGTTTTCCGACAATGAAGTCAAGGTGACGATTGCCCTCGACCAGGGCACAGTGACGGCAACCCTGACCGCCACGAATACCGGGAATCAGCCCGAACCCGTCGGCGTCGGTTGGCATCCGTATTTTCAACTGCCCAGCGGAAGCCGCGCCAATGCGCGATTGCATGTTCCCGCGGATATGCGCGCCGACGTCAATAATTATGACGACGTATTCCCCACAGGCACGCTGCTGCCGGTACTGGGAACGCAATACGATTACACAGGGCTGGAAGGCGCGCCGCTGCCGGACAAACTCGTGGACGATTCGTTTGTAGATTTGAAGCGCGATGCCCAAGGCCAAGTCGTGTCGGAGATCCGCGACCTGGGAGCGAACTACGGCATGCGCATCACCGCGATGTCGCCCCACATCCGCGCGATTCAGGTCTATTCTCCGGTAGACAAGTCCTTTATCGCTCTCGAGCCCCAGTTCAACTACAACGATCCGTTTGGCGGTGAGTGGCACGGCGCCGATACCGGCATGGTGACGCTGGCGCCTGGAGAATCCGTCACTTGGAAGGTCCAATTGCAATTGTTCCAGCCCGCCAATGATATGGTTGGCCATGCCCCCCATCCCAGCTTCCAGTAGATCCGCGGCGCGGTGAGACGCGCCCATCTCTCGACGTTCCGGTCGCACGTTGAAGCGGTGGAAATGTGGACGAAATCGCCTGCTGTTCGTTTGACCCGCCCTTCGTTACGCCCTACCATGGAAGGTAGAAACATCGTTATCCACGTATGACAAGCTTACCTTTGGAAGGCATACCTCTTGAGTCCCATTGAATCCACCACCACCCCGCAGCTTGGCGCAGATGCTCAGCAATCCGACGAGTCGGTTGCGCACGAACATGCCCAGGAACTTGCCCCACAGGAACATAACCATGGGGTGGAACA
>JAJZIF010000275.1 GCA_021810735.1 Acidobacteriota bacterium | reverse complement strand
AACTGGAGCCGACGCTGATGTTTAACGGCTATGGCGACGAGGTGGCAAGCCTGTACAAAGGCATGAACCTGAGCCGCTACTACTGAGAACCGGAAACAGGATCGAGAAAAGCCGCTGATGCCGAAATGGGCAATTGCAATCCTGAAGACTGCCGTGCACCTGGCGTGTCTGTTGCCGGTGGCGTGGCTGGTGTGGGGGGCGTACAAGAACACGCTGGGGCCCGACCCGACGCATACGGTGACCTTCTTTACGGGGCGGGGTACGTTGCGGCTGCTGGCGATTACGCTGGCGATTTCGCCGATACGGAAGTTATTTCCGAAGCGGCTGGGGTGGCTGATCCGGTTTCGGCGGCTGGTGGGGCTGTACGCGTTCTTTTACGCATGCCTGCATTTGCTGACGTATGTATGGCTGTATGCGGGCTTCAATGTGCAATACATGGTGGCGGACATCAGCAAGCGGAAGTTCATTACGGCGGGGCTGACGGCCTGGCTGCTGCTGCTGCCGCTGGCAGTGACGTCGACCTCCTGGTGGATAAGGAAGATGGGCGGCAAACGGTGGAACCGGCTGCACATGCTGGTGTATGTGGCGGCGATTGCGGGGCTGGTGCATTACTGGTGGGGCGTGAAGCCGGGCGTGTGGCGTCCGCTGGACATAACGCTGATTATTGGCGGGATTCTGCTTGCGAGGCCGCTGATTGCGGTGTGGAAGCGGCGGGAAGCTCCGGTGGTGGTGAAGATCGGTGGATAGCTTTCAGCTGTTAGCTTTTTTGGTCGCTGGAGACTTCCTCAGCGAAGATTCGCGGGCTTTGCCGAGGGGTTTGGTCATGCGGACGAAGTGGCAGGGCATGGTGACAGGACCGATCATTTCCGGTGGGATGGGTTCGGCTCCGGAGATGGCATAGCCGAGGCGCTGGTAATAGGCCGGGAGTTCTTCGCGGACATTGACGATGGTGAGATCCATGTGATGGGCGCCGAGCTCACGGGCGTATTCTTCGGCGGCGACGACGAGGCGGGTGCCGAGGCCGGACTTCTGGCGGGCGGGGTCGACGGAGAGCAGGCCGAGGTAGGCGCGATCACCTTTTAATTCGACGAAGACGCAGCCGTCGATGTGGTCTTGCTGTTCGGAGACGAGGAAGCGGCCGCGGTGGAAGTATTCGCGGGTGGCTTCGGGGTTGAGGCGGTCGTTTTTCTTGAAGAATTTTTCGACGGCGAAGGCTCGATTGATGAGGTCCATGAGGGTGGGGAGATCGGATTCGGTGGCGAAGCGGAGGTCGGTCATGGGAGTGTGAACAGCCTGAAATCAGGGTAAAACAACGCGGGGTGGAGTTCCCGAAAAGAAAAAGCGCGCCGGCAAGGCGCGCTTGGTGATTCTGGATGAGATTTAGTGGGAGGCGCTGGGGTTTTCGTTGGCGGCGAGCTTGGCGGCATCGGCCTTGAGGGCACGCTGCTCGAGGGCATCAGCCTGCGGCAGGAGGCCAAGGGCAGTCTGAATCTCCGGATCCCAGTTGTCGACGACGACCTGTCCGCTGCGGTAGCCGAAGCTGGAAACGAAAATCTGCGACTTGATGGTGGTTTTGAGCCAAGGGAGGACGCCGTTGATGTTGGCCGGCGTGAACGCAATGTTCTTCGACTTGAGGAAGTTCTGGAAGTCGTTGAGGACGGCGTCGTTGACCTCGAAGTCGCGCGTGACCTTGTGGTCGACGACGTAGTGCTCGGCGAAGCGCTGGAAGACGTAGTGCGCGAGCAGCAGATTCTGGAAGTCGTTGTACTTGAGGGGGGTGAGTTCTACGTCGGGCGTGATGCCGCCACCGCCGTAGACGGTGCGGCCGGAGTCAGTGAGGTAGACTTTGCGGTCTTTCTTGTTCTGGTCGCCATGGTCGACGTAGTAGTAGTCGTAGAGCGAAACACCTTTGTAATTGCGCTGGATGAGGCGTCCGCTGGGCGTGTAGTAGTGATACGTCGTGAGCGTGAGGCCGGTGTTGTAGGAGAGCCTGTAGACGGTCTGGACGAGGCCCTTGCCGAAGGTGGTCTGGCCGGCGACGAGAGCGCGGTCGTGATCCTGGAGGGCGCCTGTGATGATTTCAGCGGCGGAGGCGGTACCGTGATTGACGAGCACGACGATGGGGAAGTCGGCGCCGTGGTTGCCGTGGGTGGCGCGATAGATTTCTTCAGGGTAGGCGCGGCCGCGCTGCGAGACGATGATTTGCCCGCGCTTGAGGAGATGGTCGCAAACGCTGACGGCTTCGACGAGGACGCCGCCTGGGTTGTTGCGGAGGTCGATAATGAGGCCCTTCTGGTGCGGAACGCTCTTGAGGGCGTCAGCGAATTCGCGGCCGGTGGTTTCCTGAATCTGCTTGATGTGAATGTAGGCGATGCCGGGGCGGATTTCGTAGGCGACGTCGATGCTGGGGTTGGGGATTTCGTCGCGGGTGAGGGCAAAGATGAGCGGCTTGGGCGACCCGATGCGGTCCATGGTGACATGGACGGTGGTGCCCTTGGCTCCTTTGAGGAGGTTGGCGACGTCAGAGGAGGACATGCCGGCGGTGGATTTGCCGTCGATGGCCATGATGACGTCACCGGGATGGATGCCGGCCTTCCACGCGGGTGAACCCTCCATTGGATAAACGACGACGATGCGTGAGGTGCCGTGGATGAACTGGGGCTGGATGAGCATGCCGACGCCGTAGTAGTGGCCGCCTTCATCCTGCTGCATGGCCGCAAAGGCCTTGGGATCAAAGAAGCTGGAGTGAGGGTCGAGGGTGCGCAGCATGGCCGGAATGGCGCCGTCGTAGATGATGTTGCTGGGCATCTTTCCGGTGACGGGGTCGGCGTAGTTTTTGGCGACGATCTGATAAACGCTGCTGAACTGCTCGAGACTCTTGCGGAAGGCGGACTGATTGTCGGGGGACTGGGCACCGACGCGATGGCTGAGCAGGAGGCCGCCGAGGCCGCAAACGGTGAAGAAAACGACGAGAGAAAAGACGGTGCGGCGAGCTGCAGATGACATTCGGACGCGGAATCCTTGGGGCCCTGAATAGAGCTCTGATGCGTGCAGTATAGCATCCAGGCAGGGAGGGACGCGCTGCCGGAGCTGCGATGAACAAGGGGCGGAACGGTTCATTGGCTTTCGTGGGACGAGGCGTTTACTATCTGGAGAAGCGCTGCCTGACAACTTCAGCACGGAATTGTGCCGCGGAGTGGAGCGGGCGTGCTCCTATTGGGATTGTGATTGTGATGAAGCTTCGATCGTTACCGATTCGTGCGATGCTGGCCACCGGACTGGCCATCGCCGTGATACCGAGTTATGGACTAGGCCGCCGGGCCGAGGCCGATAACCCGAGCGTGCAGAACAACAGCAATCCGCTGCCGTACCCGGGCACAGTAGTAGAGCAGATTGTGGCGCGTGTGGATGACCGTGTGATTGACACCTCAGACTACGCGCGCGCGGAGAAAGAAGTTGAGCAGGATGCGAAGCGGCAGGACATGACGCCGGAACAATTGGCGCATGAGAAGAAGGATTTGCTGCGGAACCTGATTGACGAGCAACTATTGCTGGCCAAAGGCAAGCAGCTTGGGATTACGGGCGAGGACCAGCTGATTCGGCAGCTGGACGAGATTCGCAAGCAGAACCATCTGAAGTCGATGCAGGCGCTGCAGAATGCCGTAGAGTCGCAAGGGCTTTCGTGGCAGGACTTTAAGCAGCAGATCCGGCAGAACATAATTCGCTCGGAAGTGATCCGGCAGAAAGTGATGCCGAATATCCGGATCAATCCGGAGGAGGTGCAGGCCTACTACGACCGGCACAAGTCTGAGTTTGAGCATCCTGAGCAGATTCGTCTGAGCGAAATTCTGATTCCGACGCCGAATCCGGATGACGCGGCGCAGGTGGCGCAGGCAAAGCAGAAAGTTGACGCTATCTACAAGCAACTGAAGGGCGGAGCGAATTTCGCGAAGCTGGCGAAGGCGGATTCACACGGCCCGAGGGCGAGCCAGGGCGGCGACCTTGGGGTGTTCAAGAAGGGGCAACTGGCGCCGGAACTGGAACAGGACACGTTCTCTCTGAAAGCAGGGCAGTTTACCAAGCCGATTCAGACGCGGCAGGGGTGGATCATTCTGGCAGTGACGCAGCACGAGAATGCGGGCGTGGCGCCGCTGGATCAGGTGCAGAACCAGATCATGAACACGATCGGGGACAGAGAGATGCAGCCTGCGCTGCGGCAGTACCTGTCGAAGCTGCGGGAAGAAGCGTACATCGATATTCGCCCGGGATATACGGATACGGGGGCGACGGCGAACGAAATTAAGCCGATTTACAGCGCATACCTGCCACCCTCGGCAAAGAAGAAAAAGAAGCCGCATTTCGAGCGGAGAAGATTTGAGGCCAAGCGGGCAAAATACCGGCGGAAGGAAAAACTTGGCACCGAGAAACTGGGCAAGCGCGAAAAGATTCGCTATGGCCAGGCACCGCGTGAAGCTCTACCACCAGCACTGAACCAGACTGACCTGAACAGCGAGAATGGGCAGGAGGCGGCGAGCAATGTGCCGCAAGCCGGGATGAACAACCAGAACCAGGAAAACCGGAAACCGAGGAAGGTTCGGTACTCGAGCCTGGCGGAGCGGCGGCGCGTGGCCCGCGAGCGGAAGAAGGAAGAAGCAAGGGCGAAGAAGCTGAAAAAGAAGAATGCAAATTCGCACTATCCGGTACCGGTAGAAGGCAAGCTGGCGCAGGCGACGCAGGAAGTGCAAGAGTCGTCGCTTGGCCTGGGCGGCGCGACCAAGAAGAAGAAGACAGCGCATCCCATGCGCAGCGGGCCGAAGCGTCGCTACTCGACGGTGGAGTTGAAGAAAGAAGCGGAACAGAAAAAGAAGCAGCAGGCAGCTTCGAGCACGACGTCTGGTTCCGGCGGTTCGAGTACACAGCAATAAGCCAAACAGGACACACAACAGATGAAAGAGCCGATGGTCGCCGATCTTGGACGTTTCGAGAATCAGACGACCACCGGCTTTTTCTGCGTTGCTCAGAAGAGCGTGCGCAGCAAGAAGGACGGCGCGCCGTACCTGGCGCTGACGCTGGCCGACAGCAGCGGCCAGATTGAATGCCGGATGTGGGATCCGGGCGACGTGGGCGAGTTTGCGCAGGGCGACGTTGTGAAGATTCGGGGGCAGGTGAGCCGTTACCAGGACCGGCTGCAGATCACGATCGATAAGCTGCGCAAGGCCGGGGCGGGTGAGTATTCACCGGCGGATTTTGTTCCAGCGACAGAGCGCGACGTGGAGACGATGTGGGCCGAGTTGCAGAAGTGGGTTGCCACGATGGAGGACGGCGACCTGCAGCGGCTGGCACAGGCGTTTCTGGACGATGCGGGGATTGCGGCTGCGCTGCGCGAGGCTCCCGCAGCGAAGGCATTGCATCATGCCTGGATCGGCGGGCTGCTGGAACACATTCTGTCGCTGATGGGCGTGGCGGATGCGGTGGTCGGGAAATATCCGGGGGCGAACCGGGACCTGCTGCTGACGGGCGTGTTGCTGCATGACATCGGCAAATTGAAGGAGCTGCGCTGGGGCACGAGCTTTGAGTACACGCTGCCGGGTCAACTGCTGGGGCACATCACGATGGGCATAGGGATGGTGGAAGAGAAGATTGCGGCGCTGGGGAGTTTTCCGGAAGAGAAGCGCGTGCTGGTGGAGCAC
>JAJZIF010000274.1 GCA_021810735.1 Acidobacteriota bacterium | reverse complement strand
TCCGGAGCCCCTGATTGCTTACATTCGCGAGCGCCAGCTTCGCATGGAGGGCACTTATGTCCTCCACTCGAAGACAGCGGCGAAGAACGGCGGCGACTTCGACTTCGACTCGGTCTCCGCAGTGCCCTCCGATGTGTTCCCGAAGTTCGTCGCGGGACGCATCGCGCATGGAGAGAAGTTCCAGTGGGAAAAGACCAAGCATGAAAAGGCAAAGTCCCGCTGGTGGAACGTCCATCTGATTGCCATGAAAGCCCGAGGGAACAAGATCGGCTCCATTACCGATCTGAAAACTTCGTGCCTCGCGGCAGGCAGGGTGGACCTGGCCAACAAACTCGTCCAGCAATTGCAAAACGCCCTCGATTCCCTAAAACACAAGGTCGAGGTCGATGAAGCGGCCGTCAGCGATATACGAAAGGAGGTGGAACCTGCACCCTGGCTCCGCTACAAGCGGGAGCGCAAGGTGTCGGATCTTCCTATGTTTCTTCCTGTCGCGGACACAGACAAAGTGGGACGCCTCTATAACCATCTCCGCAAGGAACTGGGCGACCTCATCTCGGAGCGGCTGACGGTGGAGGACTTCCGCGGGCTCTTCTCTGGCCAAAGCGTCACGAAGGAGATGTTCGAGGAATGCCAACTCGTCAACTCGATCTATGGGGATGTCGCACACCAGATTGTCGAGCGCGAGGAACAACTGAGGCAGGAACTCAACAATGCTCAGGCGCTATGGGAAGCCGTGCGCAAGAGCGAAGACAAAGAACAACGAAAATCGGCGCTGCATGCCCGCAACAAGGCGCAGGCAGCGCTCTGGGAACACGAACAGGATGCAAAGGACCAATTCAGCTCTCTGCATCTCTTCGTGCATTACTGGGCGCAGGGAAAACAGGACAACCGGCGCGGCTGGGCGCAGGCGATGAACAGTGTCGTCTCGAACGGTTCCGGTACGGGTGCTGTTCTCTTCCATGCGTTTCCCCAGGAGGTCGTCGATGTCTTCGCGGAGCAGACCGGAGGTCCGAGCGTTCCGGTTCGGCTGCCGAAGACCATCGACGGCTATGTTCGTTTCGACGATCAGCAGCGGGCATTTCTCGTGGAGCGGATCGAAAATCCGGACGGACCCGACGGAGAAAAGTGGATATTTCTCTTCCAGTACAAAGGCAAGAGGAAACTGATCTTCGAAAACACGAGCGCCGCGTCATCCGCGGAGCGCTCCTAACCTGTTGCGGTGAGGCTGAGCCCATGGCTTGGCCTCATCTCACAGTTGCTTCTGTCGCCCCTTTTGAGGCGAGTGGGAGGATGCTATGAAGTCATTTTTAATAACCGCGCTCGCTCTCTTTGCCACCGCTGCCGGGGCGCAAACCACCAACTTCAATCAGGTGCCGCACATCGAAACCGCGCTGAACCATCTCACGGTGATCGATCTTGGAGAGCCGGTGACCACGCTCGCGGTTGCCGATCCGGATGCATTTCAGGTGGAGCGGCACGACGACAAAGTCTTTCTCAAACCCTTGAGGGAAGGGGCTTCTACAAATCTATTTGTCTGGACGGCAACGCGGCAGTTGAGCTATGAGCTCGATCCCGCCGGCGATCTTCAGAAGATGAATGTGCTCATACGCAACGCGCCGCCGGCTGTACCTGTCCGTACGGCAATGGCAGCCGAGCCGACCGATCAGAATATCCAGAAGATTGCCTCCCTGGTGTTGACGCAGGCCCTGATGGGGACCGAAGCAATCGCACGAGATGGAAGCAAAGTGGCTTCCGGTCGTGTGACGGTAGAGCTGGAGCAGGTCTTTCGCGCAAAAGACCAGTTATATCTCCGCTACTCGATCACCAACTCCACACGGTTTCCCTTCCGGGTCACGGCGCCCGATGTTCGCGAACCTCAGCCAACCCAAGTACCGATTTCGCTCCTCAGCCTCCGTGACCACCAACTGTCGTCGCAGGCGTTTGCCGCCTTCAAGGTGAAACAAGGAGCGAGTATTCCCGTCGTGCATGCGGAATCGCAAACACGAGATCTGGCTCCGGGCCAGAAGACGAGCGGAATTGTCAGCGTTCGCAGCGTTCAGCAGAACCCTCCTCAGATATATCAATTGAACTTCGGCAACGATCACGATTCTCCAGTTACCGTGGAGGCGGTGCTCTGATGATGGATACCCGAGGCTATGTGACGGCCGCGGAGACGCGGCAGGCGCTTCGTGCCGTGTATCGCGGAGACCCGGAGACAAACCTCCAGAAGGTACTGCTTCGCGCTCTTGCCGATGATCTGAAGCCGCTCGACGACAAGGGACGGTGGCGGCCCAATTTTCTGCTCATTCTGGCTGGCATCCTGGTTTTTGCACTGCTGAGCGTATTTCTCTATTTCAGCGTTGGGGTGCGGAGATGAGTCCAGGATACGACCCACCGCGCGGGACCCAGTCCGGTCCGGAGGATGCCACGGATGTCCTGGTTCTCGCTGGCTGTGCCGTGCTGGCAGCGCTCTGGTATGTCGCGGTCTCGCGCCTGCACCTCAAGAACTCGCAGTGCCTCGAAATATTCCTCGACCTGACCATCGGTTTCTTTGGGCTTGTTTTGTTTCTGTCGCATTGGATTGGAAGGCGAGAGAAGAAAGAGGAGAACTGGCCCCACCCCGCAATCGTCGTCCCCGGCGCCGGAGACGCCAGAGTCCTTCAGGACGCCAATCGAAACCATGCAACGGTTCTCGGATACAACGTCCATGGAGAGCCCTGGCTCTGGCCGGATGAGGTGCGCACCAAACATGGCGCGATCGCGGGCGTCACTGGGGCCGGAAAAACGACCTTCTTTGAAAATATCGTCGCGCAGGACCTGAATCGCCGCTTCGGGGATCGCCGGATGCCCATGATCATCTTCGATGGAAAAGGCGATCAGGAGTTTCTGGAAAAGCTTTTGCCTCACATCGAAGTCGCCGGCAGGCTTCAGGACCTGCGACTGCTCGATCCATCGAAACCGAATGAGTCGGTGCGTTACAACCCATTTTATGCACCGAATGAACTCTATCAGGAACATGTCAACTTCATCTTCCAGTCATTCGGACTGAAGGATGATTTCTTCAAGGGGCACCAGGAGGCCTATCTTTCGAACCTGGCGCGCATTCTGAACTACACCGGAAAAGTATTCAACGTTTATGACGTGCTGGTCATGGCGCTCGACGAGCAGGTACTCCAGGAACAAATTGCGTTGGCAAGAGCGCGGATCGCAACGTTACCCGATGTATCCATGCAGCGGCGCCTGAACTTTGAAATGTCGGTGCGGATGGTCAAGAAATCGCTTGCAGACCGCGACCGCGTAGAGAAGATCCAGGGACTTTTGAACGAGTTGGTGGCATTTCTGGAAGACGAACTGTCTGTCATCACCGGCTCTTACCAAAACCTGCTTACGCTCGATGATGTCGTCGAGAAGGGCCTGATTCTCTTCGTTTCCCTGAACACCAACAAAAACAAACGCGCCTGCGAGGCGCTGGGTAAGATCCTGCTGCAGAATGTTCAACTCATGGTGGGCAAGCGATATGGGAGGCCAGGGTCGGAGCGCGACCCCAATGAACCGATGTTGAGTGTGATCCTAGATGAGTTTGCTCCGTTCGCTTATCCAGGATTTACGCAGGTATTGCAGACCGCCCGGGGTGCGAAGGTCACCTTTCTGTTTTCCTTTCAGAGCATCCCGCAATTGCAACGCGTCAGCCAGGCATTTGCGGATGAAGTCTCTTCCGCCCCGGGCGCCAAGATGATCATGAACGGTTCCGAAGAGAACACCGCGCAGTGGTTCCTCAAGGCATCGTCCAGAATTGTGAAGAAACGGCGCAGTCTGGCCGTCCGGAGGACCGGCCTGTTCTCGACCAGATACATGGAAACCGGCACGGGGAGTGAGAGCGACTTTCGGGAGACGAGGGCGCGCGAAGAGCACATCAAGAACCTTCCGGTCGGCCAGATGGAGATCCTCATGGTCGATGCCCGCGAAGGAACGCGTCACTCGCATCTCCATGTTCGCCGGCACCCTGCGTTCCAGTTGGATGGGTTTCTTCCGAGCCTGTACCCACAGATGCATGGATACCTTGATCCCAGCGTCGGGGCCAATCTTCGGTTCCACGACGAGCCGGACCGGCGCAGCCGGCGGAGGACCTCCGGGTCCGTGGCCAGCATGATGACTGGAGGTCCGCGGTGACAGGTTTTCGATTTGCCTTGATCGCTCTGGGAATAGCGTTGCTGACGAGTAGCCCTGTTTGCATTCAGGGACAGGCACAGCACTCTCCGTCCGCGGCGGATGCTCGTCCGGCACACCGGGCAGAGGGGTTCTTCGACTACGCGATGGGGAAAGTCAATCCAGCAAATAAGGATTATGGAACAGAGACGCAGGAGATGCGCGATGACTTTGTCAGCCACAGCATTGACGACGTCTACTTCTGGTCGAATGCATGTACGCTCACGTTGCTGATTGGCGTCACCACGTTCGTGTTTCTCCATTTGCGGGCGACAGACAAAAGGGAGGTGATTTGCGCCGCCCTGATTGCGCAGCTCTGGAATGGCCGGGTGAGCGACAAGATGGAGATTGAGCGTCGGACCGGGCAATACAACAGCCTCGTCGAGTCGCACAATGCCGATGTCGAGCGGGCCCTAATGAGCCAGTCCCCATCCCCAACAACCGAGAACCAGGTCGCTTCAAAACTGCAACGTACTGTCGAAGAACTCACAGAGAAACCGGCTGTAGAGATTGGCGCGGAGCGAAATACGCCGCATCGCGTCGCATCTGGAGCCATCTCGACCAAGCCATCAGGAGCCAACCCTGTGGGCCTCGAGCAGCACAACCTTCTGCTGCAGCGCAGGATTGAAGCAATGAAGAATACGGAGGAAAATCTGAAGGAGCGCCTCAATCGGACGACTTTGCTGCTGGAGCAGGAGCGAAGCCGGAACCAGACACTTAAAGGGGCGTAAGAGGTGTTGTATGACGACGACCACCCTTCAGACAAAATGTCCCGCTGACTTTCCCGGCCAGGTGGAGTGGAGGGCCTATGTCGCGGAGACTTTTCCTCCGGAAGAACGAGAGTATGCGTTGGCTTCGGGGAGGACCACGATGTTCCTGCGCTTTTACGAGCTGCGGAAGCAGCCGTTCCCGGCAGAGTTCACCCTGGATCTCGAGCGGCTCAACCAGCTTCCAGATCCGGCGAAGACAGACGCCCTCGAAGCATTGAATGGCAGAATCTTCGCGCACATGATCGAGTTCCTGGCAGAAGCCGCACCTCAGGGGAGCGGCACAGTCATCGAGACGTCGCCACGAGAAACCGTGACAGAACTGATCGAGTACATCCGGAAAAAGAACCCGTGGTTTGCGCTATGGGCCCACTATTCCAATCAGGAAAGCGGTCTGAACAGCGCCGGCAACTGGGAAGAATACGTCCGTCAGGAGCTCAATTCAGCTTCTCAAAATGAGATCCAGTTCACTCTGTTGATGGGACAGATGGGGAGACTGCTCGATCATTTCCGCACCCGGAATTTGGCTCTCCCGCCACACTATTTCCAACGAATCTGGTTTCTGCACAACATTCGCGGAGCGGAACGAACCCCGCAGGCGCGAGCCTTGGTGCAGGGCCTGCTAGAGGCCATGGAGTCATGTACGTCCGCATAATCAGCCTCGGATCGAACTGGTGGGCGGCGCATTCGGCGAATCGCAGTGATCCCTACTGCTTTC
>JAJZIF010000273.1 GCA_021810735.1 Acidobacteriota bacterium | reverse complement strand
CGTGTTCTTGCCCTTCAATTCCGCACGATATCCAATGCCCACGATGTCCAGGTCCCGCGTCCATCCCTGCGTTACGCCGCGAACCGCATTGGCCACCAGCGCACGCGTCAATCCATGGATCGCAGCCTGCGATTCATCGTGGCGAACTACGTGGAGATGCCCATCTTTTTCCTCGAACTTCAGGCCGCCGGGAATCGTCTGCTCGACTTTGCCCTTCGGGCCTTCCACCACAACGGCATTGCCTTGCACCGTGTACTTGACGCCTTTGCCCAGCGCAATTGGCTGTTTTCCTATACGCGACATCTTCTGATTCTCTTTCCCTTCGGCTTGCGAGTCCCGCGCGACCTTACTTTTCCGCGCGTTCCACTGCAGCCCGGTCCGTCCTGCAATCTACTTCCCCGACTACCAAACTTCGCACAACAACTCGCCGCCCACGCCTTCGCGGCGCGCCTGACGGCCGGTCATCACGCCCTTCGGCGTCGTGATAATGCTGATTCCCAATCCACCCTGCACGCGGCGAATTTCATCGCGATGCACGTAGACGCGGCAACCCGGATGCGACACGCGCGCCAGGCCGCGAATCGCTGCCTGATTGTTGGTGTCATATTTCAAATACACCCGCAGAAAACGTCGGCTGTTTTCCTCCGTCGCCTTGTAGTTGCTGATGTAGCCCTCTTCCTTCAGAATGCGGGCTATCTCAAGCTTTAACTTCGAGGCAGGTACGTCCAACTTCGCATGACGCGAATGGATCGCATTGCGCAGCCGTGCCAACAAATCGGATACTGGATCGCTTACACTCATCGTATCTCCTTGATCCCCCGTTCGCCCGCCTGTGGCGGGAACCTGCGAGGACCGTTCCTGCGCCCGTTTCAAAAATCTAGGCGCTTCAAAAACTATTCCAACTCGTCGTCCAGCGCGGCCAAGGCCGCACCGCTTACCAGGAGGACTTCACAACCCCGGGAATTTCGCCGCGCAATGCCAGGCTGCGGAAACAGAGTCGGCAGATGCCAAACTTCCGTAGAAACGCCCGAGGCCGTCCGCACAGATTGCACCGGTTATGCTGCCGCGAGCTAAATTTCGGTTTGCGCTTGTCTTTGACTCGTTTTGCTGTAGTTGCCATCGAACTTGTCTTGTCCTCTCGCCTGGTTTAGGCTGTCAGCCGGAAAGGGATGCCGAAGTGTTGCAGCAATGCCCGCGCCTGCTGATCGTCTTTCGCCGTGGTCACAATGGTGACGTTCATTCCCTTCAACTTGTCGACGCGGGAGTAATCGATCTCAGGAAAAATCAACTGATCGCGAATCCCCAGCGTGTAATTGCCGCGTCCATCAAAGCTCTTGGTCGAAACACCCTTGAAATCGCGCACCCGCGGCAGGGCGGTCGAAATCAGTCGATCCAGAAACTCATACATCTTGTCGCCGCGCAGTGTAACCATCGCCCCAATCGGCATGCCTTCCCGAACCTTGAATGCGGCAATCGACTTTTTCGCTCGGGTGACCACCGGCTTCTGTCCCGTGATCAGGCCCAGGTCGACCATCAGCGGATCCATCACCTTGACATTCTGCGTCGCTTCGCCGAGGCCCATGTTGAGAACGATCTTCTCCAACCGTGGCACAGCCATCGTATTCTTCAAACCCAGCTCCTTCAGCAGCGCTGGCTTGATTTCCTTCAAATACTTATCTTTCAGTCTGGTTGCCATCTTCCATCCATCCTTGCGTGTTGCCTTGCGATCCCAAATCTCTAGCAATCCGGCTAGTCCGCGGTTACTTCTTCGACTCCAGCGTCTGGCCGCATTTGCGGCAAACCCGCACTTTGGTGTCGCCTTCAAACTTGAAGCCCACCCGGACCGGCCCGCAATTGCCGCAGACCAACATCACATTCGAAATCTGGATCGGATTTTCCTGCTCCGCGATTCCACCTTTGATGTTGCGCTGAGGGTTCGGCTTCACGGTCTTTTTGACCATCATGACGTGCTCGACCAGCAGCCGATTTTCGTCCTGCATCACGCGCAGCACCCGGCCTTGCTTGCCGCGGTCTTTTCCCGCGATCACCTGTACCCTGTCGTTGCGGCGAATCTTCAATCCTGCCATAACTCTCGTCTCATTTCCCGTCGCATCGGAACCGGCAATCTCCGCCCAGGCCCCCGACCGCGTTTCTAAAATCCAACCCACACTGTTTCGCCTACAGAACTTCTGGAGCCAGCGAAACAATCTTCAAAAATCTCTTCTCGCGCAATTCCCTGGCAACTGGCCCGAAGACGCGCGTGCCCACCGGCTCTCCGGTTTCGTTGATCAGCACCGCTGCATTCTGATCGAAGCGAATGTAAGTTCCGTCCCGGCGGCGATATTCCTTCCGCGTCCGCACAATGACGGCCTTCACCACTTTGCCCTTCTTCACCTGGCCATCCGGCGAGGCTTCCTTCACGGCGGCAGTGACGACGTCGCCCAGGCCGGCTTTGCGTCCGGTGGATCCGCCCAGCGGCAGGATGACCTGCAGCTTGCGGGCGCCGGAATTATCGGCCACCACCAACATTGTTCTCATCTGTACGGCCATCATCGTCTCCTAAGTGATGCTTGCATCTGCCAATCTTCGGGTGTCCAGGCGGGTGGCCCACTCAAGCCCTATTTTGGCTTGAGTGGGATGGAAAACCCAAATCTCAAACTTCCCCTACACTGCCTGCGGAATCGTCTCTTCCGCCTGCGCAAGATTCGAACGCCGCACAATTTCTTCCAGCTGCCAGCGCTTCAATTTGCTCAGCGGACGCGTCTCGCGGATCCGCACAACATCGCCAACCCGCGCCGTCTTGTGCTCGTCATGCGCGTAAAACTTCTTCGTCGTCCGCATGGTGCGCAGATATTTCGGGTGCGCCTTGCGCATCTCGACTTCGACCACAATCGTCTTCTGCATCTTGGTGGAAACCACCTCGCCCACCTTTTCATTCCTGTGGGTCGATGCCTGGGTGCCCGCCGCTGCCGTCGTCTCTTTCGTGGGTTCGCTCATTGCTTAACTGCCGCCCTTCTTTGCATTCGCCTTGCCGCGCTTGGCGGCCTTTACCTTGGTCTTGCCTGCCGACTTCGCTTTGCCGGCAATCTTCGACGTCCGCTTCGTATTCCTGGTGGACGTTTTCTTCGGCGCCTTCTTCGACTTCGGCCCCTTCGCCGCTGCGGACTTCTTCGCCGTCTTCCTGGTCTTCCGCTTGGGCGCGGCTTCGGTTTCGGTTGCGTTTGCCTTCGCGTGCGCGTGCGTCGCAATCCCCAACTCGCGTTGGCGCTGGACCGTCTTGATGCGCGCTATGTCCTTCTTCAACTCGCGCAGCTTCTTCAGTCCCTCGTTCTGACCCATCTTCATCTGGAAGCGTAGCCGGAAAACCTGCTCCGCAGACTGATGCGCCTGCTGCACCAGTTCCTCTTGATCCAGATTTACGATCTTATCCATTTCCATGATTCAATCCTTCATCTTCGGATGTCTCCGGAGCCATCGACCCCGGCAATCCTCTAGGGAGCTTCTTTAAGTTCGCTACGATTTCTGCGCGGTCGCAGCCACGGCATCGTGGCGGGCAACAAACAATGTCTTCATCGGCAGCTTGTGCGACGCCAGCCGCATCGCTTCCTGCGCAACTTCCCGGCTGACCCCTTCCATCTCAAACAAAATCTTGCCCGGCTTGACCACGGCGACCCAATGGTCCAGCGGTCCTTTGCCGGATCCCATACGAACTTCCGCGGGCTTCTTGGTAATCGGCTTGTCCGGAAACAGGCGCAGCCAGATCTTCCCGCCGCGCTTGATGAAGCGGGTCATCGCGACACGGCTGGCCTCAATCTGCCGGTCCGTAATGTGCGCGTGATCTAGCGTCTTCAGTCCAAAGTCCCCAAACGCAAGCTCAGAACCGCGCCAGGCCTTGCCACGATTGCGGCCCTTTTGCTGCTTGCGGAACTTCACCTTCTTCGGCATCAACATAACGAGATCCTTTTGAGCGGTCTGCTCGTACTGCCACTTCCAAAACCAGTCCTAGAAAATGCTCGATCCTACCCGCGGTTCGCGCTTCTTCTGCTGATAGATATCGCCGCGATACACCCACGCTTTGACGCCAATAATTCCATAGGTCGTGTGCGCTTCGGCAAAACCGTAGTCGATGTCCGCACGCAACGTATGCAACGGCAACCGCCCCTGCAGATACCATTCCGAACGCGCGATTTCCGCGCCGTTCAGCCGGCCGCCCACCCGCACCTTGATGCCGCGGCAACCAAACCGCAGCGCCGAGTCGACCGACTTCCGCATCGCGCGCCGGAAGCTGACTCGCTTCTCCAGTTGCAACGCGATGTTCTCGGCCACCAGCTGGGCATCCAGCTCCGGCTTGTTCACTTCGAGAATGTCGACAAAGACCTCTCGATTCGAACGCTTCTGCAGATCGGTCTTCAGCTTCTCAATCTCCGCGCCCTTGCGTCCGATGATGATGCCGGGACGCGCTGTGCGAATGATGATCCGCAGCTTGTTGCCTGGACGCTCGATTTCAATCGAGCTGACGCCGGCGGACTTCAGCTTCTCTTTCAGTTCGCGCCGCAACTGCACATCTTCGACCAGCAGGTTGGCATACCCCCGCTCGACAAACCAGCGCGACTTCCAAGGCTTGTTGACTCCCAGCCGAAACCCGTAAGGGTGGACTTTCTGACCCATATTGAATCCTTCCGTTCGCTACTTCGCTGACTTATTGGCGGCCGTTTTCTTTTTTGCCGCTGCCGGTTTCACTGCCCGCTTGCTCAGCGACGATTTCTTCGCTGCCGTCTTCTTGCCCTTGCCGCCAGCTTCGGACTCTTCCCCGACCGTCTTCGCCAGCTCCGGGCGCTTCTTTTCGGCAACCGTAATCAGCACATTCGACATGCGGCGCTGATACCGGAATGCCCGGCCCATCGGCGCGGGACGAATCCTCTTCAGTCGCGGTCCCTCGTTCGCCACCGCCATCTTGACGTACAAGTTATCGACATCGATGTTCAATCCGCGCTCTTCGCTCAGGTAGTTGGCATTCTCCAACGCCGAACGCAGAACCTTCTCCACCAGCGGCGCAACCCGCTTCTTCGTGAAGGCCACCGTCTGCAACGCATCTTCGACGCGCCGGCCTTTGATTAAGTCCAGCACCAGCTTCGCCTTTTGCGGCGAGACTCGCTGAAACTTCGCTTCCGCTCTGAATTCCTGTGCTTCGTATTGCATCGCGCGCTGTGCCTTTCCCTGTCCTTACCTGGGTTTGGTGGCCGTCTCGGCCTTTGCCGAGGAGTGACCCTTGAACGTACGGGTTGCGGCAAACTCGCCCAGCTTGTGACCGACCATGTTTTCCGTCACATACACCGGAATGAACTTTCTGCCGTTATGCACCGCAATCGTGTGCCCAACCATTTCCGGAAAAATCGTGGACCGGCGAGACCAGGTACGTACCACCTTCTTGTCATTCGCCTTGTTCATCGCCTCGATCTTCACGATCAGGTGAGTGTCGATGAAGGGTCCTTTCTTTGTCGAACGTGCCATCGTTTCTCCTTCAAACTTGCCTGCGCGCATTTCCCGCGCAGCGGTTCAGCCGCTAGCTGCTATTTCTTCTTCGGGCGGCTGACGATCATGCCGTCGGTCCGCTTATTGTTCCGCGTCTTATAGCCACGCGTCGGCTGTCCCCAGGGCGTCACAGGATGACGACCACCCGAAGTCTTGCCTTCAC
>JAJZIF010000272.1 GCA_021810735.1 Acidobacteriota bacterium | reverse complement strand
GACGGCCGCACCAACCGCAACGGAACCACCATCAAGTGGAACTTCACGCGCAAACAGGCTCGACGGAAACTTCATTACTCAATCACACAGACAAGGTACTAGTAGCGGCATTAGCCGTCGCGCTCAAACCAGCCACGGCGAGCGCAACCATCAGTGCACGGATAGCGAACATCCGGGCAAGAGATACAGTCCGGGTCCGCCACTCGGTGTAACTTGATTTCATAATTCGCCTCTCAGATAACTTTCTGGAAGAGGCCAGAATACGCCGCGCGATGGAGTTACGACAATCTTCTAAATCAACAAGACGCGCAAGATAGATTTCCGCTCGTATTTCTGGAGTCTCAGGTACCAGATGCCGCTGGCCGCGCCACACCATAGCGAAGAGCCCCGCTCCACTCGTGCGTCTACGCCACCCTCCACGCATCGAGCGTCGCCTTCGCCCGCTCGTGGCCCAGATCAGGATCAATCGACAGCTCCAGCCGTGTCACCCCATCCAGATCCACCGTGTAGTCCTCAATCTCCTGCATCGAGCCGCTCGGGCTGAAGTTCCACTGCTGCCGCACAATTTCCTGGATGATCCCCGCCTGTGTCATGTACCGCAGCGAAAACTCCTGCGTCCGCTCAACTTCAGGTTCAGTAAAGCGCAGAAAAATCCTGCGAATCTTCATTGGCCGCAAAAAGTTCAGCGTAATCGTCTGCGGCCCCGGCTCGCTGGCGACCCATCCCTTTTCATTGCATTCCGGACTCAGGCTCAGCGCATTCTCCAGGGGACATTCCGGATCCTCCGACGTCAGCAGCGCCCGGGCCAGCTTCTCGATCGGGATCCAGTCGTCCTCGCGGGGCCTCTTTTCAGCAACCTGTTTGTGTCCAACGATTTCCTTCCACATAGGCCGCCTCCAGCCTCAGCTTACTCCGCACCTACCACTCGGCAAGTGATTTTCAGCACACCGCCCGCACCATGGCGTCGCTTCCGGAACCAGCTCCGCTGCCTCCTCTGCCGTCAACACCGCCACCACACAATTCCTGCTGCGTCATTTCTCGGCTGGCCTCATTCGCGCCCTTTCCGGTACTCTTTTTCTTGGGAAATATGCATTCGATCCGGCACCTCACTCTCGTCCTTGCTGCCCCGCTGCTAGTCGTCGGCACTCTGGCCGCACAGCAATCGGCGCAGCCCCACTCTCAAACCCCGTTTCAAGCCCAAACCCAAACCAAACCGGCAACTTCAACAGCCACGACTAACTCGGCGACCCTGCCCGGCGCGCCATCCCCCCAGCCTCAGAACCAGGCTCAGCCCGCCACGCCGCCTTCGCCGCAACCCACCGGCCCCACTGCCGTCTTTGACACCAGCATGGGACGCATGGTCTGCCGCCTCTACTCCAAACTTGCACCCGTAACTGTCGCCAACTTCATCGGCCTCGCCGAAGGCACCAAGACCTGGACCAATCCCGCCACCGGCAAACTCGAACACGGCAAATCCCTCTACGACGGAACCATCTTCCATCGCGTTATTCCCGGTTTCATGATTCAAGGCGGCGACCCCCTTGGCACCGGCATGGGCGGCCCGGGCTATCAGTTCAAAGATGAAATCGTACCCACCCTCACCTTCGACGTCGCCGGACGCCTCGCCATGGCGAATGCCGGGCCCAATACCAACGGCTCGCAGTTCTTCATCACCGTCGCCCCCCAGCCGCAACTCGACGGTCACTACACCATCTTTGGCCAATGCACGCCAGACAGCGTGATCGTCGCTGAAACCATCACCGAGGTCCCCCGCGACCCCAGTAACAACAAGCCACTCGACCCCGTCACGATCAATAAGCTTTCCATCATTCCACCGGGCCAGCCGTTGCCACCCTCACCGGAAGCCGCGGCCTCACCCACCACTGCGCAGCCGCAGTCTCAACATTGAAACCAGCACTTTAAGGAGCACGTACCATGTCGCGACCCAGCGGACTCTACGCCGTATTCAATACTTCCGAAGGGAAGATCGTCTGCCGCCTCTTCGAGAAGGAGGCCCCCAAGACCGTCGCCAATTTCGTCGAACTCGCCGAAGGCAAGCGCGAGTGGACCCACCCCGTCAACCTCAACAAGAGCACCAGCAAGCTCTATGACGGCACCATCTTCCACCGCGTTATTCCCGACTTCATGATCCAGGGCGGCGACCCCGCCGGAACCGGCATGGGTGGCCCCGGCTACCGGTTTGCAGACGAAACCAAGGGCTCACCCCACGGCTTCGACAAGAAGGGCATGCTCGCCATGGCCAACGCCGGGCCCAACACCAACGGCTCGCAGTTCTTCATCACCGTCGCTCCCACCGACTGGCTCACCGGCCGCCACACCATCTTCGGCGAAGTCGTCGAGGGCCAGGAGATCGCCGATAAAATCTCCCGCGTCCCCCGCAACGGCATGGACAAACCCCACAAGGCCGTCGTCATCGAGTCCCTCGTCATCGAGCGCGTCTAAATTCTGAACCCAACTATGCAAAAAGGCCCGCATCGCGCGGGCCTTTTCTTATTCTTGCGCCGATAGGCGCCTTCGTTTGGACGACCAGTCCCTAGACGCCAATCACCGCGCAAAGCTCCTTCACCGCGGCCGCGCTCTTCTTCAGTGCAGCATCTTCCTCGGCCGTCAGCTTGATCTCTACGATCTGCTCCAGTCCCTTCGAGCCCAGCTTGCACGGCACGCCCACATAGTAGCCGCTGATGCCATACTCGCCCTCAAGGTACACCGCGCAAGGCAGAATCTTCTTCTTGTCCTTCAGAATCGCTTCCACCATCTCCACCGTGGCCGCCGACGGAGCATAGTATGCGCTGCCCGACTTCAGATATTTCACAATCTCGGCGCCGCCGTCGCGCGTCCGCTGCACCAGCTGCTCAATCCGCTCTGCGGACATCAGCTCGGTGATCGGAATCCCCGCCACCGTCGAGTACCGTGGCAGCGGAACCATAGTATCCCCATGGCCGCCCAGTACAAATGCCGTCACGTTCTCCACCGAGACCTTCAGCTCCTCGGCGATAAACGTCCTGAAGCGCGCCGAGTCCAGCACGCCGGCCATGCCGATCACCCGCTCGCGCGGCAGCTTCGACTGCCGGTATGCCGCCTGCGCCATCGCGTCCAGCGGATTCGAAACAATGATCAGGATGCAGTTCGGCGAGTTGGCCACCACCTTGCCCACCACGTCCGACATGATCTTGTAATTCGTGGCCAGCAGATCGTCGCGGCTCATGCCCGGCTTGCGCGGCAGACCCGCCGTGATGATCACGATGTCCGAGTTCGCCGTATCCGCATAATCGTTCGTTCCAATCACGTGGCTGTCACGCTTCTCAATCGGCATCGCTTCCAGCAGATCCAGCCCCTTGCCCTGTGGAACGCCCTCGATGATGTCGATCAGAACAACGTCGGCCAGTTCCTTTGAGGCAATCCAGTGAGCGGCAGTGGCGCCAACATTCCCCGCGCCTACAATCGATACTTTCTTTCGCATGGTGCTCCTTCTGTAATCAGCGGCTCCAGCCGCATGTGATTTTTTGACGTAATTCCAAGCACGTTGGGGAGGGGCTTCTTCATCCCTGCAAGGGGTGCCGTGCCCACTGTCTCAACTCTCTATTAAACAAGGTTCTACGGAATCCTGCAGCGAACCCGTCCCATGCCACGTCTTCTGAAAGAATCAGAAGGCCCGCCGCGCTGCGCGGGTGCCCCATACTTTCTTTTCGCGCCGTTCGAAAAGAAAGTGTGGGCCAAATCGATGCGAAGCATCGACCACGCTCAGCCCACACCTTCTCTGCACGCTCCCCGCAATTCTGGGGCAAGTCCTACATATTTTCGATCATCTTCGTCGCGAACTCGCTCGTCTTCACCTTCGTCGCGCCTTCCATCTGGCGCTCGAAGTCATACGTCACGAACTTCTGATGAATTGTCTTCTCCATGGAAGACTCTATCAGCTTCGCCGCTTCCTTCCAGCCGAGAAACTCGAACATCATCACGCCCGACAGCATCACCGAACCCGGATTGATCACATCCTTGTCCGCGTACTTCGGAGCCGTCCCATGCGTCGCCTCAAACACCGCATAGCCGTCGCCAATGTTCGCACCCGGAGCAATCCCAAGCCCGCCCACCTGCGCCGCGCAGGCATCGGAGATGTAATCGCCGTTCAGGTTCGGGCACACCAGGATGCTGTACTCATTCGGACGGGTCACCACCTGCTGGAAAATCGAGTCGGCAATGCGGTCGTTGATCAGGATCTTCTGCTTCCACTTCCCGCCGCCATGCGACTGCCCGATCGAGTCCAGCACGCCCTTCACCTCGGCGTACAGCGTCTTCCGGAACTCATCCGAACCAAACTCCAGACCCGGTTCAATCATCGCAGCGTTCTCTTCCACGGTCAGCTTCGGATTCGCCTCGACGTTGCCCAGGATCCAGCTCTCGCGCTCGGTCACAACCTGGTCGCGGAACTCTTCCACTGCAACCTCGTAGCCCCACTCCCGGAACGCACCTTCGGTGAACTTCTGGATGTTCCCCTTGTGCACCAGCGTCACCGTCTTGCGCCCGTTCGCAATCGCATACTCGATCGCACGCCGCGCCAGCCGCTTCGTCCCGGTAATCGAAATCGGCTTGATGCCCACGCCCGAATCCGTCCGGATCTTCTTCTTCGCGTCCTTCAGCATCTCGTTATTCAGGAAGTCGATCAGTTTCTTCACTTCAGGCGTTCCCTGCTTGAACTCGATGCCCGCATACACGTCTTCCGTGTTCTCGCGGAAGATCACCACATTCAGCTTCTCCGGATGCTTCACCGGGCTCGGCACGCCCGAATAGTACTTCACCGGACGCACGCACGCATATAGGTCCATCAACTGCCGCAACGCCACGTTCAGCGAGCGAATCCCTCCGCCCACAGGCGTCGTCAGCGGCCCCTTGATGCTCACCCGCAGGTCCATCGCCGCCTTCACCGAGTCATCCGGCAGCCACGTGTTGAACTCCCGGAAAGCCTTCTCGCCGGCATAAATCTCATACCACTTCACTGAGCGCTTGCCGCCGTATGCCTTCTCCACTGCCGCGTCGAACACGCGCTGCGAAGCCTTCCAGATGTCGCGCCCCGTACCATCGCCCTCGATAAACGGAATAATCGGGTGATCCGGAACCTCATATTTGCCGTCAGCATATTGAATCGGCTGTCCGCCTTCGGGCAGCGTATGACCGTTATAACTCGCCTGCATGTGCGTGATACCTCAAAGGTTGTATGGTGCTGATCAGATCAAACCTAACACCCCCAAAATACCCGTGGCAATGTGCCAAATCACTTACAGGGACGCCAATCGCGGCCATACAATGGCGTGGAATCACCTATCTCTGAATCCCACTCTCACTTTCAAGAAAGTTTCTGAATGGCGCCGGAGGCCGGTACGCCCGCGCGCCTGGACGACCAGGGCCTTCTCATGGACGGCCCTGACCCCGAAGCATCATAGCCGCCACATACGCCGCCCCAAATCCGTTATCGATATTCACCACGCACACATTCGGCGCGCACGAATTCAGCATCCCCAGCAGCGCCGCCAGCCCGCCAAACGCCGCGCCGTAGCCCACACTCGTCGGCACCGCAATCACCGGAGCAGCCACCAGCCCGCCCACCACGCTCGGCAGCGCGCCTTCCATCCCTGCGCACACAATCACTGCGCGCGCCCCGGCCAGCGTCTCGTGCTGTGACAAAATC
>JAJZIF010000271.1 GCA_021810735.1 Acidobacteriota bacterium | reverse complement strand
GACGCGGATTCGCGTGGCTGGACACGGGCACGCAGGATTCCTTGATTGAAGCGGCGACCTTTATCCAGACGATTGAAAAACGCCAGGGATTGAAGGTGGCCTGTCCGGAGGAAATCGCGTATCACCTGGGCTACATTGACGCGACGCAGATGGAGCGACTGGCTGCCAAGCTGGGCAAGAGCGGCTATGGAAACTATCTGCTGCAGGTTCTGCGCGAGGCGGAGGTATGAAGGCGAAGCATGCGGGTGGCCTGCGCATTCTGCTCACCGGGCGCGATGGCCAGGTTGGCCGGGAACTGATTGCTGCACTAGCCGGCTTGGGCGAAGTCACAGCCACGGGTCATGAGGAGTTGGACCTCGCTTCCGACTATTCCATTGCCAGCGTGGTGCTGGATCTGCGACCGCATCTGATTGTGAATGCCGCGGCCTATACTGCGGTCGACAAAGCAGAGAGTGAACCGGATTTTGCATGGCGCGTCAACGCGGACGCGGTTGCTACGCTGGCGGCGGAAGCGAAAACGGTTGGCGCGGCGATGATCCATTACTCCACGGACTATGTGTTCGATGGCGCCAAGGCGACGCCGTATGTCGAGGACGACGCGACGCATCCGTTGAGCGTGTATGGAAAAACCAAGCTGGCCGGAGAGCAGGCGCTGGCGTCTGCCGGGATTCCATATCTGGCGCTGCGGACCAGTTGGGTGTACGGTGCGCAAGGAAAAAATTTCTTGCTGACGATTTTGCGGCTGGCGATGGAGCGGCCGGAGTTGCGGATCGTCGACGATCAGATTGGCGCGCCGACCTGGTCGCGCGACATCGCGCTTGCCACGGCGTCCATTGCGGAGCGTTGGCGGCACAGCGGGTTCGCCGCCGCCAAATCTGGCGTCTACCACATCACGGCGGGCGGCAGAACCAGTTGGTATGGCTTCGCGTCGGAAGCGATTCGGCTTCGGGCGCAGTCCGCTCATGCGAGGAAGTTGGCGCATCTGACGCCCATCTCTTCCGCGGAATATCCAACACCGGCCGAGCGGCCAAAAAATTCTCAATTGGATTGCGGCAAACTGGCGCGAGTCTTCGATTGCACGTTGCCGGATTGGAAGGCCTCGCTGGAGGCTGTCGTGCATACGCTGGACTGAAAGCGCTGGATAAAAAACGATTCGCCGTGTGGGTCCTCAGCGAACAGTTTGTCATCCTGAGCCGCAGGCGAAGGACCCGGCGTTTGGCCGCAGACTACAGGATCCTTCGCTCCGCTTCAGGACGATAGCCACTCATCCGATCAATCCAGGTCGAAGTCGCGCAAGGGGCGGGATTCACTCGGCGATTCCTTGGCGCGGCGCAGGGCTTCGGAGAATTTCTTTTCCAGCACGTCATCCTTGTTCTTTTCCGCTTCCACGGATTGGCGGAACAGCATCTGTTTTCGTTCTTCCTGGTCCTTCAGTGCCCGCGTGGCTGCTTCGAAATCTTCAAATGTCTTCTTGCGTGGGGCGGGCGTGTGCGCGATGACGGCGTGGGTACTCGCATCCACCTTTACGATGGCGCCGCAATCGGGGCAGGTGATGTCAAAAATGCTGGAATTCTTCGCACTCATGGGGCGCATCCCTTCTGCGATTTCAAGCTCCGCATCAGGATACATCTTCTCGGCAATGTTCAACTTCGCCTGGGCAAGCGGCCGCGTCCTCGCGACTCTGCCCGTCTATAGATACAGCGCGTGGTGACCGCAATTCCCCGTGCGTGCCTGTTCGACGAGCAAGTCGATGAGCGCTGGATCGTGGACGAGAAAGGAAACTCCGGCGAAGACGCGCTCCTGCAAGTTGCCGTTGGGGAAAAGGTTCCGACAGAGCGCATCGGCGTGGCGGCGCAGGCTTGGATCGCGCTGCAATTGGAAATTCGCGGAGAGCCGGCGCAGGCGATTCATCTGGTACAGCATCTTCGACGCAGCGATGTCGGCGGCATGGCCGAGCCCTTCATCCTGCGCGCGCATCCATGCCGTGACCGCTTCCAGTTCATCGTGCAGCGCATTCCCGGCGGCCGAGATCTTGCGCTTGCCTTCCACTGGCATCGCCCGCGCGCCCAGTTGATGAGCGAGCGCGTCTCCGGTAGTCAACACATCGGGCAACGCGAGTCCATGCTGTTCGAGCAGCCGCGCCAGTGCTGGTTCAATCAGCGTGGCCGAGTACCGTGGCAGGACCGGAGTGGTGCGGCCAAGGATGCGCTGGTAGACGACCTGCGATTGGGCAAAGTAGGCAACCTCCGCCGGGCCGCCGATGTAGGCAGAAGTCGGAAGCAGTGTGTCTTGAACGACTGGACGCAGCAAGGCGTTGGGGCTGAGGCGCTCAGGTGCTGTGTCGAGGATTCGGATGAGGTCAGCAGTGGTGTACTGTGCCGGGCCCGCCGACCATGTGTCGTTCGCCACTTTTTTCAGGGCATTGCGCGCGCCGGTGGTTTCGTCCACCAGGAACAGCAGGCTGGAGGATTCGCCGACCATCACCTGGGCGTGGTATCCAGCCTGCTCCAATGCGGCGGTGCGTTCGATTAGCGCGGCATGGATCTCGTCGGCTCGTTCAATGGCGGCCCGCAAGATCGAAGCGCCGAGCGCATGGAACGGCCGTGCCGAAGCGTCGATCACAATCAAACCGTATCGGCTGAAGATGCGTGTCAGAAGCCCGCCAAAAGCGGATGCGAAGGTTGCGGCGGGAGTGTAAAGAGAAGAGAGCAAATCGGTGGTGACATTCTCGCCCAGACATCGTCGCAGCTCGCCGAGCAAGGGCAGAATCGCATCGCCCAGCGGCAGATCGCCGACCGGTTTTCCCGACGCGGAAGGTTGCGGCAAGCGCAGCGTGGTGATTTCGTTGCCGCAGAGGATTGTCGCCTGGTTCACTTCGTCGAAGTCGTGGTCTTCACTGGCCAGCCAAAAGATGGGCACATGGGGATGACCGGAACGGCTCGCCTCCCCGGCTAGATGAATCGCGGTCGCTGCCTTCATCAGCGTCATCAGCGGGCCGCCGAATAACGCGACCTGCTGTCCGGTGACGACGGCCGCAGCTCCTTGAGCGAGGCGATCGAGATTGGATTCTGTCGCGGAGTCCGCGCCAAAACCGCGATTCTGCCGGCGCAGCAATTCGACAATGGCCGCTCGATGGGCTGGCTCGATCGCGGGAGAATCGAGCATCCACTGATCCCCCCCGGCAGCCGCATCGGAATAAAACGCGCGCAGCTTCTCCCAATTGCCGGACACATAGTCGCGATAGAGATCGCTGACGTGGGGCAGCGCCGTAACGGGATAGCAATCTGCGTTCAACTGCGCGTCACTCCTGATGGATGGGCCGATTGCGCGGCTGTTGCGGCGGGTACCCTGGGGCTCCAGCGCACCTGCCAAGTGTCTCATGCAGTGGATGCTTGCAGGAGCGATGGAGATGCGAGGAATCGATACGGAATCTGTGCCGGCTACTCGCGTCCTTCGCGGGCATCCTTCCACAGATCGATCCCGCTCTCTTGCGCGAAGCGGTCGATCTCCTTCAACTCGGCGTCAGTGAACTGAAGTTTCTTGACCGCATCGAGCGAATCGTTGAGCTGCTCTACGTTGCGCGCGCCGATCAACGCCGAGGTAACGCGCGGATCGCGCAGCACCCAGGCGATGGCCATCTGCGCCAGCGTCTGACCGCGACCTTTTGCCAGCTCATTCAAAGAGCGCACGCGCTGGATATTCTGCTCGCTGAGGAACTCCTTTAGCAGCGTTTCTCCTGCCTTGGCGCGGGAATTTTCCGGCACTCCATTGAGATATTTTCCGGTCAGCAGCCCCTGGGCCAGTGGAGAAAACGCAATGCAGCCGACACCGAGTTCCGCAAGCGTGCCCAGCAATTCTTTTTCAATCCAGCGATTCAGCATGGAATAGGAAGGCTGATGGATCAGCAGCGGAACGCCTTCGCTTTTCAGAATTTTGGCCGCTTCGCGGGTGCGGTCGGCGTCGTAAGAGGAGATGCCGACATATAAAGCTTTGCCCTGCCGCACGGCTGTGACCAGCGCACCCATGGTTTCTTCCAGCGGCACGTTCATATCCGGCTTGTGGGAGTAGTAAATGTCAACATACTCAAGCCCCATGCGATCGAGGCTTTCGTCGAGCGAGGCCAGCATATATTTGCGCGACCCGCCCACGCCGTAGGGTCCGGGCCACATGTCCCAGCCGGCCTTCGAGGAGATGATCAATTCATTGCGATGGTCACGAAAATCCTTGCGCAGAATGTGTCCGAAGTTTTCCTCGGCGGAGCCGTAGGGCGGGCCATAGTTGTTGGCCAGATCGAAATGGGTGACCCCGCGATCGAATGCCCGACGGAGGACGGCACGGCCGGTTTCAAAGACGTCGGCGCCGCCGAAATTCTGCCACAGTCCCAGCGATATGGGCGGCAATACGATCCCGGAGTGCCCACAGCGCCGAAACTCGGCCTGCTGATATCGTTTTTCATCCGGCACATAACTCATCCGCGTACATCTCCTTCGATACGAAAGTTAGAGGGGCGAAAACTGCCTAACCGGTTGGATGGCTGGTGCGCTCGGCAGAATTCGCCCCGGTGGCGAACTCGCGACCAGCGTCGTGTGAATGTAGTGGTGCGCCCGACAAGATTCGAACTTGTGACCTAACGCTTCGGAGGCGTTCACTCTATCCAGCTGAGCTACGGGCGCATCCTTTTTGAGGTTATCACGATGGGTCTATTTCAGACGTTCTTGCACGAGTCGCGGCCCTTCCCCGTCTTCAAGTATCGTTCGCGTTGCAACGCTTCCGCTACGGCCACATCCCCCTTGACATTCTCACGAAACGCGGACGAAATGGCACGCGCAGCCCATGCGTGAAGTATCAGCGGTCCTGCGCATATCCGAATGCCGGTTTTGGTCTGTTTCAAAATTACCGCGATTCGGAGTAAACTGTAAACGGTCGCCAAGTCTTCAGATATTAAGAATTGAGACATTGAGCAGCGGGACAAGATTTTTACCCTGGAAACGGCGCGACGTAATGACGTATTCCACGTGCATCAGTCCAATGAACGGGCAATTATTCCCTTACCAATGCATGCCGAGTACGCTGCCGATTGTTCTTTTGGTATGGTAATTTTCTAACAGCTAGCGAGGTTTTATCTCCATTGGCGTCAACTAAGGTTTCATGTATTTGGAAAAGTACGAACTGCGTCCGTGGATATAGAACAGGGATATCCCTCCATAGCCATACTCGGCACTCGAAAGAGAAACTCCAGTTCATCCCGGCATTCACGGAAAAATGGCCGATTATTCAACGGGTCCTGGATCGGCAGTATCGAAAATCTGTCGTTCCCGTCGATTTTTCCCGCGCCTATTGGACCTCGCCGCTGACCCCCAAGCTGGCGTTCGATGTCGAGAAAGATCAGATTGAGAGGGGACTGGATCTGGCCGGCCTGGTGTCGCTGACCGACCATGATTCGATCCAGGCTCCCTCCTTGTTGCGCCTGGCCACGGAGACTGCGGAAATCCCGCTTTCATTGGAGTGGAGCGTTCCGTATTGCGGGAGCATGTTTCATCTGGGCATTCACAACCTCCCGGTTGCCCACGCGCAGGATCTGGCTGCCGCGCTCGACGAGTACACGCAAAACCCTTCCATACCGCGAGCAACGGAACTGCTTGCGGCGTTGCATGCATTTCCGGATGTGCTCATCGTGTTCAACCATCCGCTTTGGGACTTATGT
>JAJZIF010000270.1 GCA_021810735.1 Acidobacteriota bacterium | reverse complement strand
TGCCCTTCACCATCTTTCCAGGAATCATCCAGTTGGCGAGATTGCCTGTCTCGTCTACTTCCATCGCGCCCAGCACGCTCAGGTCCACGTGGCCGCCGCGAATCATGGCAAAAGAATCGGCGCTCGAAAAATACGCCGTCCCCGGCAGTTCGCTCACCGTCTCCTTGCCCGCATTGATCAGGTCCGGATCTTCCTGCCCAGCCAGCGGATACGGCCCCACTCCCAGCATTCCATTTTCCGATTGCAGCACCACTTCCATTCCAGCAGGCACGCAGTTCGCCACCAGGGTCGGCATGCCAATGCCAAGATTCACATAGTAGCCATCGCGCAGCTCCTGGGCCACGCGTTTCACGATCCGCATCACAATCGCCGCGCGCTTGTCCGCAACCACCTGCGGTTCGCTTGCGCGCGCCGCCGCACGTGCGCCCATATTCACATTAGCGGCATCCGACATTTCTTCACCGGCATTTGAATTCGATAGAGTAGTCATTGCGGGTCTATCTTTCTTTTGCCCTTTACCTGAATGCCTTCCATCTTCAAGTTGCGGGTCCCCTCACTGCTGCGCGGCAACCTGCTGGCCCTCGTCAGCCTGGCGATTTCGTTTCCGCTGGCGAAATTTCCATACGACCATGCCAGCCCCGCCATGATTTTGCCCATCCTCGGCGCTACCGCGGGCATGGTGGAAACATTTCGCTGCATTCGCGTGCGTTGGAGCTGGTATCACGGCGCCGTTCTCCTCAGCCTCTACATGGACGTGCTGATACTCACCATGATTCTGTTTCTCGCACTCTATCCCTTCATCACTCGTTGAAATAATAAAATCGACCAGGCGGATACCCCAGGTCTCATCCGCAGCGGCGGAAGCCCTGGGATTCTCCGCAACCCATCCCGGCTTCGTGTCCGGGCACGACTCCAGTCGTGCCGCAATCGCAGCGAAAAACTTGCTGGCGTCAGCCCTCGTCGCATTACTCGCTTCGCACCGTCCGCCGCTCGATTCGCTTCTCGTGCCTTTCCCCGACAACAATCCTCTGCACATAAATGCCGGGCGTCATCACCTCGTCCGGCCCAATCTCTCCCGGCTCGACCATCTGTTCCAGTTCCGCAATCGTGATGCGCGCGGCCGTTGCCATCATGGGATTGAAGTTGCGCGCCGTCTTGCGATAGATCAGGTTGCCCATGCGATCGCCCTTCCACGCTTTCACCAGCGCAAAATCGGCCCGCAATGCCCGCTCCATCAAATACATTTTTCCGTCGAACTCCCTGGACTCTTTCCCTTCGGACACCACCGTTCCCACGCCCGCAGGCGTGTAAAACGCCGGAATACCCGCCCCGCCCGCGCGGATGCGTTCCGCCAGCGTTCCCTGCGGAATCAACCTCAAGTCCAGCTTGCCAGCCAATACGCGTTCTTCCAGCAGCTTATTTTCGCCCACATAACTGCCTGTGTGCGACGCGATCATGCCCGCCTCCAGCATCCGTCCCATGCCGAAGCCGTCCACACCCATATTGTTGCTGATGGTGTGGAGATTCTTCACCCCCTTGCGCACCAGCGCATCGATCAGGTTCTCGGGAATTCCGCACAATCCAAAACCGCCCAGCATAATGGTGGCGCCCTCGAAAATATCTTCGACCGCCGCCTCCGCCGTGGGCCACACCTTGTTCATGCATCCTCATTCCAGCAGTCTGGATTCTGCATCTGGGATCGATCCAGGACTTCTGGAGAATATCGCAGAGAATGAGCATACTCCAACGTATCCATGGGGCTTCCCCATTCGCATTTGGCCGGGTAGCTCGATTCTTTTTGCACCATTTCGGCCCCACAATGATAGGATGTGCGCAACTCTGCTGCATGGCGCGCCTTGAGGGGAAACTTCGCCGCAGGTCTGCAATCATCTTTTGGAATAAGGGAACTTCGTCATGCTTAAAGGTTTTCGCGATTTTATTCTGCGCGGCAACGTTGTCGATCTGGCAATCGCAGTCGTCATTGGCGCCGCATTCACCGGGATTGTGAATTCTCTGGTTGGCGATGTGATCAATCCTTTGATCGCGGCAATTTTCCACAAGCCGGACTTCTCCCATCTTGTGATGAATGTTCACGGCGGCGTGGTGAAATACGGCAATTTTCTCAACGCCGTCATTGCCTTTCTGATTGTGGCAAGCGTGATTTATTTTGGAGTTGTCCTGCCGGTCGGCAAGCTCCTGGCCAGGTTCCAGAAACCTGTCCCCGTGACGCCGCCGGCCACCAAAACGTGTCCGGAGTGCCTCAGCGATATTCCAGCGGCGGCAAAGCGCTGCTCTCATTGCACGCAACTGGTCGCATAGGCAAGCAGGATTTGCATGAAAAGTTGTACGGCGTCCATCGACTGCGCGAATTCACGCAATACGAATGTTCGCCGCGAAATGCGTGACCCAGTAGAATAGGTACAGTGACTCAACCCCAGAGGTGCCTGTGAAAGAAGCACGCGAGAATTTCGAGCAGCGTAAGCTCCCCATGATGCCGATCCGCGATATGGTCATCTTCCCCTACATGATGACCCCATTTGTCGTTGGCCGTGAATCCAGCGTGCGCGCCCTGGAAGAGGCGCTCACCGGCGATCGCAAAATCTTTCTGGCCACCCAGCACGACGCGGGACAGGATGAACCGACCCAGAAAGATATTTTCACCACGGGCACTATTGGCAATATCGTGCAAAGCGTGAAAATGCCCGACGGCAACATCAAGGTGCTGGTTGAAGGCATCGAGCGCGCCAAGGCCACGGAGATTGTCGATACGGATGGTTTCTTTGTCGCCACCCTGCGCGTCAGCACCGTCACGACGGAAGTGACCAAGGCCATCGAGCAGGTCATGCGGCGCGTGTCCAGTTTATTTGAGCAGTATGTCAAATTGCAGCAGGCGCTGAACCTGGAAACAGTGGCGGCTGCGGTGCGCATGGAAGAGCCGGGCAAACTTGCCGACACCATTGCGGCCAATCTGCAACTGCCGATTGAAGAGAAACAGATGCTGCTCGACATCTTCGATCCCGGCGAGCGCCTTCATCATCTGGTCGGCATTTTGGAAATTGAAATTGAAAAGTTGAACATGGACCGCAACGTCCAGTCGCGCGTCAAACGGCAGATGGAGCGCGCCCAGAAAGAGTATTACCTCAACGAGAAAATCAAGGCCATCCAGAAGGAACTGGGTCGCGGCGAGAAAAGCGAATTCGACGAGCTGAAGAAAAAGATTGAGGCCGCCGGCATGCCCAAGGATGTGTTTGAAAAAGCCACGCTGGAACTGAAAAAGCTCGAGGCCATGCCTCCCATGTCCGCCGAATCCACCGTCTCCAGGAATTATCTGGACTGGATGCTGTCGGTCCCGTGGAAGAAAAAATCCAAGGAAATTCGCTCCATCGACCACGCCGAAAAAATTCTCAACACCGACCACTACGGCCTGGAAAAAATCAAGGAACGCATCCTCGAATTCCTCGCCGTTCGCCAGTTGGTCAAGAATCCGAAAGGCTCGATCCTCTGCTTCGTCGGACCTCCGGGCGTCGGCAAGACCTCGCTGGGAATGTCGATTGCCAAAGCCACGGGCCGCAAATTCGTTCGCATGTCGCTCGGCGGCGTGCGCGATGAAGCCGAAATTCGCGGCCACCGGCGCACATACATCGGAGCCATGCCCGGACAGATTCTGCAATCCATGAAGAAGGCCGGCACCAAGAACCCCGTCTTCATGCTGGATGAAATCGACAAGATGGCCTCCGATTTTCGCGGCGATCCCGCTTCCGCGCTGCTCGAAGTCCTGGACCCTGAACAAAATTCCACCTTCCAGGATCATTACCTCGACGTGGAATACGACCTGTCGCAGGTGCTGTTCGTCGCCACGGCCAATGTCCTGCACACCATTCCCGCCGCCCTGCAGGACCGCATGGAAATCCTGCGCCTCCACGGCTACACCGAGGATGAGAAGGTCGAGATCGCCAAGCAGTATCTGTTGCGCAAGCAGCGGGAACAGACCGGCCTCGACGAAAAAAATCTGATCTTCCACGATGAAGCGCTGCGGGAAATCATCCGTTCCTACACGCGGGAAGCGGGCGTTCGCAATCTCGAACGCGAGATCGGCAACGTCTGCCGCAAAGTCGCCCGCCGCATCGTAAAAAATGGCCCCAAGCACAAGGAAGAAATCACGCCGGAGAATCTGCAGGAATTCCTGGGGCTTCCCAAAGTCCGCCACTCCCAGGTCCACGAATCGAACGAAGTTGGCCTGGTCACCGGACTGGCATGGACCGAAGTCGGCGGCAGCATCCTCTCCACGGAAGTCCAGGTTCTCGACGGCAAAGGCAAGTTGACGCTCACCGGGCAACTGGGAGAAGTCATGCAGGAATCGGCGCAGGCCGCCCTCTCCTACATCCGCAGCCGCGCGCACCATCTCGGCCTCGGTCGCGACTTCTACCGCAGCCTCGACATCCACGTCCACGTTCCGGAGGGTGCCATTCCCAAGGACGGCCCATCGGCCGGCATCACCCTTGCGACGGCGCTCGCCAGCGCCCTCACACGCATTCCGGTGCGCCGCGATGTCGCCATGACCGGCGAAATCACTCTGCGTGGCAAGGTCCTGCCCATCGGCGGCCTCAAAGAAAAGCTGCTCGCCGCCCATCGTGCCGGTGTGTTTGAAGTCATTCTGCCGATCGAAAATAAAAACGATCTCGCCGAAGTCCCCGACAATTTGAAGTCCAGCATGAAAATGCATTTTGTCGATCAGATGGACGAAGTCTTGAAGATCGCTCTGGAAGGCCCGCTGCCGGAAATTGCCCCGGACGCTCCTGGCCTGATCGCTGGCGTCAGCGCACCTTCCAATCCAATCGAAAACACCGCACGCCAATAAGCTGCGCTTTGCCAAGAGAAATGCCCGGCCACCTGGCAGGGCGCACTCACTTGAAGGTGAAAGTCCTCTACACGTCCGGCAAGGGAAGTGTTAGCTGAACGGCAAGGATGTCCGTCGCGAGGCGGAATCTGGAGGAAGCCGCAGACAAAGCGCTGGCATGACGAACAGGAATGGTATATACATCCGCGCATAAGTAAAGGGACAAATATGGCATACTGATATGGAGTGACCCTGTCAACTCCTGCGCAACTGTGGGGTTGTCGTTGCATTGGTCGTTTTCCGAGGACAGGGCGAGCAGCAGTCGGGGCAGATTTTAGCGACGATTGATCAGTCTGATATTCGCGGGTCGAAACCGCATAATCTTGATCCGTCGAGAGCTGCCTCTGACTAGTGTCGCGAGTCCGGCTGGGCCTGTCGCATAGGGCATACGAGGATTCTCCTACGTGCATGCTCCGGCTGCTGCTGGTTCTGTGCTCGAATTGGTTGTCGTGGTTCATGGGTTGGGTCGTTTTTTGTTTTTCATTCTTGGGAAAGTTTTTGCTCTTGTTGTTGCTTTTCGTCAGGCCGCTATTCGCTGCCTGGCTGCCGCTTCCGCCTTGGTGCCGATGGCCCACACGAAGCCCAGCAGTTCACGCCCCACCGCGGTGATGATCTTTCTCTGGTCTTTGCCTGCCGCCGACAGCCTCATGTAGCGCTTGTGCAATCGGTGTTGCGCTTTCCAGGCGATCTCCTTGATCTCTTCCGGCACCCCTTGCTGTCGCTTGCGCAACGCCGGCCCGACGCCTGGCCGCAGCCGATAGCTCCAGGCCGCTTCCACGACGATGCGTCGCAAGTGCGCGTTGCCCGCTTTGGTGATGCTCCCTTGT
>JAJZIF010000269.1 GCA_021810735.1 Acidobacteriota bacterium | reverse complement strand
TAACTTTTTGTGACAGATTTTCTATTTCGGAGAATTGGCCGCGCCGTTAGACTGGAATTGCATCGATCCTAAGGCGTCGCATTTCAGCGGCGTAGATCTGGTTGAGCCTGTTACCGATTTTTGAATGAGACGTTATTGACTGCATGAGAATTCGCTTTTATCTTCTTCCAATTTTTTTCTGCGTCAGCACGCTGATCGTTGCCGCGCAGCTGTCTGGCCAGTCCGGCCAGTCAACCCAGTCAAACCCCTACGGCTCTACTCAGCAATGCACGTCCGATATGCAATCAGCAGGCCTGTGTTCGGCAGGAAATTCAAATTACCCTAGCACGATGACACCGCAGCCTGGGCAATTTCCGACGCAGCAGGGACACGGCTACATCAATCCACTAACCAGCATGGGCATTAACGGCCCGAATCAGTACCAGAACTTGAATCAAGGCCAAACCGGCTTGCAGAACGGCACGACGCTGCAATCTCTTTCACTTTATGGCCTGCAGGGGCAAAGCGTAATGATTCCCCTGCCGCCAGAACCGCTGACGGATTTTCAGAAATTCGTTGCCTCAACGACAAAGATAGTTCTGCCCATTTTTGGTGCATCCCTGTTCAGTGAAGTGCCTTCGACTTTTGCGCCGCTCGATCAGGGACCGGTTCCCTCCAGTTATGTGTTGGGGCCCGGGGATCAGGTTCTTGTTCAAGTATGGGGACAGGTCAACTTCTCGATTGCTCCCGTCATCGATCGCACGGGAGGGATCTACCTGCCACAGGTTGGCGAAGTGCACCTCGCGGGCACCCCGGTGTCTTCATTGCATGAAGTGCTCCAGAAGGCTGTAAGCAAGGTTTTCCGCAATTTTCAACTGACCGCCAGCGTGGGGCAGATTCGATCGATCCAGGTATATGTGGTTGGAGAAGCACGCCGTCCCGGCGTGTATACCATCAGTTCGCTCAGCACACTGATTGATGCCCTGTTTGCCTGCGGGGGGCCGTCTACGGATGGCTCGATGCGGAATATCGAGGTCCGGCGAAACGGAAAAGTAATTACGGATTTCGATTTGTACACTCTACTGCTCAGCGGTAATCGGTCGAAAGACGTGCATCTGCTTTCCGGCGACGTAATTTTTATTCCGCCGGTAGGACCCCAGGCTGCCATCACCGGAAGCGTACGGCAGCCAGCCATTTATGAATTGCGCAAAGGGGAGACGCTGGGACAGTTGATTCAGGATGCGGGGGGAGCGTCTGAGATTGCAGCAAAGACGTATATATCGATTGAGCGCATTGTGAATCATCAGGATCGCGAGGCCATGCAAGTGTCCTTTAATGCGGCTGGACTCTCGACGCCGGTGGATAGCGGGGACCTGATTCGGGTGCATGCGATCGCTCCCCTATATAAGGACACGGTAACGCTGCGTGGAAATACCGCAAACCCAGGAAGATTCGCCTGGCATCCAGGAATGCGGCTCTCGGATCTGATTCCGAACCGTGCATCCCTGGTGACCCGCAATTACTGGTGGCGGCGCGCGCAGTTGGGACTTCCAACACCCCAATTCGAGCCTCTGCAAAGGTATCCGACGTTGATGCAGCCGAACCGGCCCTTCAATCTCCAGAGCCTCCAGAACCAGCAGCCTGGATCGAATTCGTCTGCTGGATATCCGTCGGTTCAAGGCCAGGCGCAGAACGGACTTCCGCCGGGAAATCAATTCCAGAGCCAGAACCCACTTCAAACAGGAAGTCAGCAATTTCAGACGCAGAATCCACTTCAGACGCAGAATCCACTTCAGACGCAAAATCAGCTTCAAGATCAAAACGCGTATCTCTCTCAGAGCAATCAAACGTCTTCGAGCGTTGCGGCACAGGCGCAAATTCGCACGGAGAATACGCTGGGCGCGCCTCCGCCGCTCAAAGTCCGTCTCCCGGCACCGGATATCGACTGGTCCTATGCGGTGATTGAGAGACTGAACCCTAAAACGCTGCGGACCACCCTGATTCCGTTTGACCTTGGGAAACTGGTCCTTGATCACGACCAGTCACAGAATCTGCTCTTGCAGCCTGGAGACATCGTAACCATTTTCTCGCAAGCTGATATTCACGTACCGCTCTCGCAGCAGACGAAGTTCGTTTGGCTGGAAGGAGAGTTCAAACACGCGGGCGTTTACAGCGTGAAACCCGGTGAAACTCTGAGGGAGCTGGTGCAGCAGGCTGGCGGACTCTCACCGGGCGCATATCTCTATGGATCGAGCTTCACGCGAGTCTCCACGCGAGTGCTACAGCAAGCGCGGCTCAACCAGTACGTGCAAAACCTGAGCCTCGAGATTGAGCGCAGCACGCTCAATGCGGCCAATAGCGGTTTGTCATCTGCTCAGAATCTGGCTACAGCATCGGGCGCCCAAAGCAGTGAGCAACAACTGCTGGCTCGCTTGCAGCAGGTACGCGCGACGGGGCGGGTGGTTCTCAATGTGAGACCCAACAGCAAGGGGGCTGATTCCCTGCCAAACATCGTTTTGCAGGATGGCGACCGGTTTGTGGTTCCGGCGGTGCCTTCCACGGTCAACGTCGTCGGTGCTGTCTACGATGAGAATTCCTTCCTATATTCTCGGCAACGTCGCGTGGGCGACTATTTGAAGCTGGCTGGTGGCGAAGATCGGGATGCGGACCGTCGCCACGAATTCATTATCCGCGCCGATGGATCGGTAGTCAGCAAGGTGAATTCACACACGATCTTTGGCAATGATTTTCGCTCGCTCATTGTCTATCCCGGCGATACGATCGTCGTGCCTGAAAAGCTGTATAAGCCTTCCAAACTTCTTAATTTAATGCAATATTCACAGCTGTTCTCGCAGATGGCTATGGGCGCTGCCTTCATCAACTTCATTCCATAGGGGAATTCATGGCAGAACCATCGAGCACATCATTGGAAAAGTCGAATGGGCCGCAGCAGCAGGACCACGAAATCTCGCTTCTGGAGTTGCTGGCGACTATTGGACGGAAAAAGCATATTGTGCTGATCACGCTGACCATCGCTGTCGTGATCGGGCTGCTCCTGGCCTTTCTGCTTCCCAAGAAATATACGGCCAAGACCACATTGCTGCCGCCGAAAAAGCAGAGTTCACTGAGCTCCATGTTGTCATCCCAGCTTGGAAGCCTGGGTGCCGTTGCATCGCTTACCGGCCATGGGTTGGGCCTCAAGAACCCGAATGACATGTATGTGGCGATGTTTCGCAGCCGAACTGTCGAAGATGCCATGATTCGCAAATACGGGCTGATGAAGGAGTACCATGCGAAGCTCCTTTCCGTTGCGAGGAAGGATTTTGAGGGATACTCAAAGGTCAATGGTTCGACCAAGGATGGCCTGATTCATATTTCGGTAACCGACCGTAATCCCGAACGGGCCGCGGAGTTGGCCAATGGATACGTGGCGCAGTTCCGAAATCTCTCCAACCATTTGGCCATCACAAGCGCCGCGCAGCGACGGCTCTTCTTCCAGGAGCAGATGAAGTCAGCAAAAGACAAGCTGACGAACGCGGAGTTCGCCCTGGAGCAGACTGAAGAAAAAAGTGGCATGATCGAGATCAGTAGTCAGGCACGGGCATTGATCGAGACCGGAGCCCAGCTGCGGGCCCAAATTGCGTCGCAGGAAGCGCAGGTTCAGGGAATGCGCGCTTTTGCCGCGCCTGATAATCCCAATCTGGTGCAGGCAGAGCAGGAACTCCGCGCGCTTCGCGCACAGCTTGCGAGCCTGGCCGGAAAAGGTGGTAATCCTGGCGCCGAACTGATTTTGCCTAAAGGAAATCTTCCCTCTGCCGGGCTTGAATATCTGCGCAAGTTTCGTGATGTGCAGTACTACCAGGCTATTTTTGACATTCTGGCGAAGCAGTTCGAACTCGCAAAGCTCGATGAGGCCCGGGAAGGAGCTCTGATTCAGGTCGTGGATCCGGCGATTCCTCCTGACCACAAGTCTTCCCCGAAGAGGGCGCTGATTTTGATTGGGTGCTTTGCCGGGGGTCTATTTCTAGGTATTTTCTTGGCACTGGCCGCAGCCGGGATGGATCGCCTAAATCAGGATCCTGAAACAAACGGTCAGATGCGAGCCATACGCGAAGCATTTGGCATAAAACAGCTAAAGCGCTGAGAGATCATGCCGATAAGTGCTATGTATCTAACTCCAAACAGAAGAGTTACGATCGGCCGGGAAGAGTGCGCCTGCAAACTGGAGGCGCTTTGGCATTCGCGAGGGGCGATGCTTCGTAAAAGATGAGCAAGGTGCGATTGTATCCTGGAGTACATTGTGCGAATATTTACGCGTTGCATACTTCCCAACCATTGAATCGCCGAAGAAAAAAATGACAACTTTCGGAATTCAACTGTGTTATAGATGTAGGTAAGGTCCGTCGGTCCATCAAGACGGTGGATGGACGCGGCATGAGTCTGTAGAACCCACAACCTGTAGCTTTAAGAATCTGTTGCTCGCTTAAACGGCGGATAATCAAGAAGTTAGGCTAAGGCGAAGGTGCTCCCCCCAACCAAAGAAGCAGCCTCGTCGCAGTAACCATTTTTCTCTCCAGATCGAATTACGAAGCTCATTGGCAGCTTACTACCAGCTCGTTCGCGCGAGTCGCAAGGAAAGCATGGACACTGATCTTGTGAGGAACACACCATATCCTGTGCACGTTAGCGGAGGTTTTCTGTTCGAAGATGCGGTCGAAACGCCTCAAAATAGCGCAAAGCGTGCGCGGAGTTTCTCCGATGCGAATCGGCATTCTGTAAGTGCCTGGGCACTTTCGCGGACTCGCCGGGTGATTGATCTCGCGGTCGCTGCGCTGGCGCTAACGGTATTTCTACCTCTCATGGGCCTGGTGGCCCTTGCCGTGAGACTGAGTTCCCCTGGGCCAGTTTTCTTCAAGCAACAAAGGATGGGACGCAACGGATGCGTCTTTACTCTTTACAAGTTTCGTTCGATGCATGTAGCAAAGGACCACTCAAGCCCCATTACGGTGACCGGGGACAACCGGATTACCGGAGTTGGAAAATTGCTGAGGAAGTACAAGTTGGATGAGCTGCCGCAGTTCTGGAACGTATTGCGTGGTGATATGAGCCTCGTTGGTCCGAGGCCCAAACTTCCGCATCACGAGGCTCTGCACATGCCTTTCCGTCCCGGAATTACCGGCGCGGCGACCCTTGCATTTCGTTTTGAGGAAGAAATGCTCAGCCAGGTGCCCAGGGAGCATCTGGATGCCTACTACGATCGATTCGTGAAACCGAGCAAGGCTAAGATCGACTGGGAATACATGCAGTCCGCCACGCCGAAGACGGACATTGGCATTCTCTGCCAGACAGCCAAAATATGCTTCTTGCGAGGTGAAACGAGCTATCAAGTAGAGCTGCCCGAATTTTCCGACACCATGCACGAATTTCCATTGAGACAAACAGGCACCGAATCTCAGCCCTCGTACGGTACCAGCATTATCTGAGCCCGTGTTTTTCGCAAGCAAAGGCGCAAGGAATCTGTTCCTTGCGCCTTTGCTTTTTCCTGCCTGGTTGGGTGAAAGTGCCGGTGAAGATTTCTGCCAGCGTTAAATCGGTCAACCGCATGCGAATTTTCGATCGCTCAGCCTCGAATTGGAGAGAGAATACCGCTCTTCCTTATGGTCATAGGGGAACGCGGGGACCCGGGTAGACCTTCTGCAAGACAATTTCAGCGGATGGTCATGGGGCTAGTGAGGGTATTTTATTGGCCTGCATGGAA
>JAJZIF010000268.1 GCA_021810735.1 Acidobacteriota bacterium | reverse complement strand
GAGGACAGTGAGCGTTATTCCGAAGCCGATCGCGTGATTCGCGAAGCCGAAGAGCGCATCGCCGCTGCCGAACGGGCCGGAAAATCAGCCTGATTTCGCGGCGTAATCCGCCGGTATATGCGCGATTCTTTCCACGGTACCGACCGCATTCGCAGTCGTCTATAGCCGATTTATAGATGCTGTAGTTGAAAATGGGATGAGTCATTCTGAGCGGAGCCTGCCCTGAGCGAAACCGAAAGGCTCAGAATGACTCCCTTTCACAAATAACTACACCAACTGTCAATCCGCTCTACGGAACTGAGTCCGGCGTTACATCCAGGGCGCCGGTGAGACTGGCAATCTTGTCTACATGGTGGCGCTGGCACCAGTCTCGCAGCTCCACAGCGATACGTTCCGCCGCGCGCGGGTCGGCATAGCTGGCGGTGCCGACCTGGACGGCCGTCGCCCCGGCCAGCATAAATTCGATAACATCTTCCGCAGTCGTGATCCCGCCCATGCCCAGCACGGGAATAGAAACCGCGTGCGAGGCTTGATACACCATTCGCAGGGCCAATGGCTTGATGGCTGGCCCGGACAGGCCGCCGGTGATGTTCGCCAAATGCGGGCGTCGTGTCTTCGCGTCGATGGAGATTCCTAGAAATGTATTCACCAGAGAAAGCGCGTCGGCGCCCGCCTTGGCTGCGGCCCGTGCCATCTCCGCAATGCTGGTCACGTTCGGAGAAAGCTTGACGATGAGCGGACGACGCGCCAGCGACTTGGCCCGCAACACCAGTTTGTACAACGCGGAGGCATCGGTTCCGAAGACCATGCCGCCGTTTTCCGTGTTCGGGCAGGAGGCATTCAATTCATACGCGGCGATACCCCCCACGGCATTCAGGGCCGCGATCACCGCGCAATAGTCCTCGATGCAGCCGCCGAAGACATTGGCAATCGCGGGACAGGGAAGCTTCTGGATGATTGGAATCTTTTGCTCAATGAATGCGGCGACCCCCATGTTTTGCAATCCGATGGCATTCAGCATTCCCGCCGCGGTTTCGATAATCCGCGGCGGTGGATTGCCGGGCATCGGCTCTCTGGAAAGGCCCTTCGTAACAAACGCGCCAATTGTATCCAGCGCCACGATGTCCTCGAACTCTACGCCATACCCGAAGGTGCCGCTGGCGGCGATGACTGGGTTGCGCAGCTCGATGCCGCAGAACCGCACTCGCAAATCGGGCTTTTGGCTGGGGATCATGGTTGGTGGCTTGCGCTTGCATGGGAACGCGCAAGCGGCGCCGTCGCAGTCGTGCTCCCTTTTCGTGGTTTGGTTTCTTCGTGCTTCCGGGCGGGGTGGTAGACATGTTTGGGCTTCACTTCCACCTCCGGATGAATCGCTTGCGTCAGAATGTGGCCCATGCTGGCCGAGGGTTGATTGACATCCAGCAGCGCAGCAAGGGTGGCCGCAATGTCCACCGGCTCGGTGCGCCCGCGATAGATGCCAGGAGTGAAGTCGGAGCCATAGAAGCCAAGCGGGACATGGCGGTCATAGGAATACGGAGAAAAGTGCGTCGTACCGCTTCCGGCGGATTGCATCTGGTACGCGTCCGGAACCACCATGACGTACCAGCCGCCATTCGGCGAATAACTGTGGGCAATGAGGCGGCCGAATTCCGTCGGAGGCAATCCCGGCTGGAGAGACTCCATCTGCAAGCGCGTGAAGGTGCGGAAGATTTCCGGTTCCGGCGCGAGGCGCGTTGCGCTGGGTTTCACTTTGGAATCCGGCACGGCGGCAGCCGAATTTAGCGATGCCATCGCCGCCGGGATGGAATCCTGAATGGCGCGCTCGCCCTCCAACTCATTGATGCCGGCGCGTTGAAACGTGGGAGCATTCAGCGCGATGTAGGGCAACTCCTGATCCGGCAGCAGGTATTCGATCTGCTGGCCCGGCGAGAAGCGATCGTTCATGCTTTTGTTCAGCGCGGCAATAAGGGGTTGGATCTGGATCGTAGCTGCCGGAACTCCAAGTTGCTGCGCGGTTGCGGGAACCGGGGCCACTCCATGGTCGGCCGTCAACACTATCCACACATTGTCGAGTCCGCCGGGTATAGTTTGATCGAGCCACTGAAAAAACTGGTCCAGGTTGCCGTCGAGCTGGTCCACCAGTTGCCTCTGGTCCGGCGAGTCTGGACCGACACGATGCCCCAGAATGTCGGTCGAAGAGATGCTGACGGTCAGGACATCCGTGACATTCCCCGCGCCAAGGTTCTCGCCTTGGATCAGCGCCTGGGCGAAGTCAAGTTCATAGTGAATGCCGGCATCCGTCGCTCCGACGTTGGAGAAAAATGGCACACTCGCGGACACGCCGGCTTCTGTCCGCGCCTCCGCGGCGCGATCGCTCTGGTTGAACGCGGTCGCCCAGTCGGGCAGGGTGGGCATGTAATACGTGGAGGTGACGAAGGCGCCGCTCTGCGGATCGATCCAGAAGGCCCCATTCGCGGTGTGGCCGGCCGTGAGGATTGCGGCGCGGTCCTTCAGCGACACTCCAAAGAGTTTTGCTTCTCCTTTTGTGGCCAGCCGAACTTCATCGCCAATCGTGCTGGCGAGCAAGTTGCGCGGCGAAGCGCCTTCCAGTGCCGACTCCGGAGTAGTGGCAGGCATACCCACGATGCTGTAGCGCGGGTCTTCGACGGAAGTGACGGGTCGCTTGGTGTTCCGGTCCAGGTCCCACCACTGATTGCTGGCGATACCGTTGCCATCCGTGTACGCGCCGGTTGCGATGACAGAATGCCCGGCTGCCGTCACCAGATTGGCATAGTCGTAATAACAGTCGGGAAAATATGCGCCGTGGTCCAGGAACAAATTGAATCCATTCCCTTTGAAGTCGGTGCGGTAACGCTCCAGGTAATCCTCGCGAAACTGATCGATCACCAGGATGATGACCAGCTTGGGATGCGCGTCATACGCGCTGGCGGCACAGGGGATGGAGGACGAAATCGGAAGCAGGAGAGCGAACAGGCAGATCCATAGACGTTTGAACATAGGGAAAAATCGCATAAAAGTACAGAGTGGCGACTAGGAACATGGTAGCAAGACGGGCCGCACTCCGGGAAATGGTCGAGCCGTGTGGATGTGAAATGAGCGGCATGCGCACCGTTGCGATGCGCGCTCATCCCCATGTCATGTTCGCTTCTGTACCATGCTCATCGCCTTCAGAATGACGGCATTGCTTTCAATCACCGGACCCCACTCGTTGTCGTAGCGGTCGGAGCCCCCGCGAAATCCTGTCGTGCCTTTCAGCCGGACTTCCTGGATGACTTTGCCTAAGCGGGGATTGATCCATTCAAGCGCGAAAAAAGTAATGCCATTCGTCGACTCGGCTCCGACCGTGACGGCATCGGCTCCGTAGCAGTAGTCGTTATAAGAAACGCGCTGATCCCAGTTCCACTCCAGAATATTGACGCCATAGCGGATGGAAATCGTGGTGACGAAGCCGTCTTCATAAACGATTTCGTACCATCCGAGAAGGTCGGCAGTGTCTTCCTGGTCCCAAATCAAACGGAAGCTCTCTTTGTTGGAAGCAGGTTTCGCAGCGGCATGAAGAAAGATCAAACTGGTCGGGGCCACTCCAATCGGGATGCCGGTCACGGCCTTCGGCAGGTTCGTGCCGCTCTTCCCATCCGTCCCGACAACAATGGAATTCATGCCATTCGCGGGTTTCATGTCGAATGGAATATTGTTCAACTGGATAGTTCCGGTCGCCATCCCACTCAGGTCTGAGCCCAGCACGTCGTTTCCAGCATTGAACTTGCTCGATATATCTACCGGCACAATCGAGGTTTCTGTCTGAGTGGGAGGAATGATTCCGCTAAGTCGCGTGCGAATGGCGGGAAGCATGGATTGAACTCGGCCCGATAGGTCCTTGCCCTCGATCACCTGACCCGACCACAGAATGCTGCTGCAACCAAGGAACGTGGACATAAGATTCTTTCCAAATCCAACTTCGTTAGTGGCAAACCATGCTGAAGGCGCGCCCCCCAGCAAAGTAGCTCGCTTTTTTCGTGTGTCATAGTTCTGAATGGTCGGCTCGAAGTTACCGTAAATTTGCTGGAAGCCCATCTTGTCGAGTATGGCTTCATTCAATTCCGCATTTCCGCCCCTCTCGCCCGGTTCATTGCTCCAGAACCAGTTGAAGATCAGGCAGTCTTTTGGAATGAGCCGCTGTACCTGCTCCGGAGTCATGCCACCCGGCATGTAGTAAACCCAGCCATCTCGGGTCGTATGCTTCTGCAGTCCGTGCCCGCGCACAGACTCGAGCAGCATGTCGCCCCACAGCGCGGTCTGGACGCCTCGGGATGAGAGATGGTCGTGAACTTTCTTCACATCCTCCCCGAATAACTCTCCAATGTCCTCGTCTTTGCACTGGGGGGAAACTCCCACGGGGAGAAAAAGTTCGTCATGCCCAATGTGGATCATCTTGGGTTTCAATAGGTCGATGTATTCGTCGTACACCTCGTAAACCAGGGGGTAGCACTTCGGATTCGACGCACAATAGATGTCGGGCCACTTACTTTGAGGTACCGCTGCAAGGTCTCGATGCTTCGTCAGCAGATAGTAACTGTGAGTAAAAGATGCAATCTCTGGAATAAGTTCAATCTGATACTTTGCCGTAAAGCGCGCCAGGTCGGCGACTTCATCCTTTTCAAGGAAACCGCCGTCAGCCGTGTCCTGGTGAGATGAGTTCTGTTCCACGTCATGGAATGGGCCCGGAGGATAATTGCGGCAACTGTAGTTGCAATCCCGGACCAACTCGATCCATCCGGAGTTCAACTCAGGGTGGCTGTCGAGCCGCATGCTTGCGCCCATCTCCATGATGAGCGTGTTGTATTTGTAGAGCGCCATGTAATCGCGGATGAAGCGCTTGAAATAGGGGATATTGTCTCGCCCTGGAAGATACAGATAGATTCCACGAAATTGTTTTTCAGGCCAGTCGCGAATCCGCATGCCACGAATTTGTACCTGATTCTCTTGTTTGAATACCAATTGCCGCAGAGACTGCAATCCGTAGAACGCGCCGCGATCGTCGCTGCCCGCCACCAGCACGACATTCTTGTCAGTCCGGAGAACGTAGCCTTCCGGCCCAGGACTCTGCTCGCCGCCACCTGTACCTGTTCGCGACCAATACTGCCGGATCAACGGATTCTGCATCGACCCTATCAGGATCACCCGCGCTTCAGCGCCAAAGCTGGGAGATCGTTCTATCTTGAGATGCAGGTCGAACCTATCTCCCAACTCGTTCGCTAGAGAGCGCGCAAGAAATAAATCTTCCTGCGATGCGTTCGGCGGCACGACAATGCGCACCTGGCTATCAAGAATGAAATTCCCGCCCGCGCTGGAAATTTCCTGTGGTTTCGGAAAGATGACAGAGTCGAGCGGCCCGGTGGGCCCCACGTATTGCGTGGTGCCCGAACCCACCGTTGCAGCGGGAGCGTTTCCGGTCGCAGCGTTGAGGAACCTCGTATGGCCAAGCATTGCGCCGCTAATTGCAGCGCCTGTCGCTGTGTTCAAGAACTCGCGGCGTGTCCAATCATCCATTTCAGTAACTCCATGAATTTCTCAAATTCAGTTCCCAGGCGAACAAGATGGCAGCTTGCTAAGAACCGAACACTTGCGTAACACGCGCAATGGATTCGCGCTTCTCTTCCTCATCTTGTCCCGGTTTCTACAAGATGAAGAAGAGAGCAGTTAGGGTGAACTTTCCTTGCATTCTGACCAAG
>JAJZIF010000267.1 GCA_021810735.1 Acidobacteriota bacterium | reverse complement strand
CATACACTGTGACCGCGCCAAACAAAATGCCGAAGATGCATCCCAGAAAAATGGCGCGGAAAGTAAATTCAGGGCGCGAATCTTCCGGCTGGATGTAGGGCTGAAATTCCACGGGGAGGATCGAGTGGTCCGGCCTGACATTTGCCTTGGCCGGTGAACTGGCCGGCTCGCTGGACGGTGGTTCCGCACTGCTCGCCAAGGTCGTGTCCCTCCTACAAACAATCTGCCAGGAAGGTTCGAGTGTAGTGCATCCGCTATGGTCCGCGATAGGTCAGTTGGTTCTGTTGAAATGCACTATACCGGAGCATTTGTCGTCCTGAGCCGCAGGCGAAGGATCTTGTGGTTGGCCGGAGAACGCGAGATCCTTCGCTTCACTCCGTTTTGCGCAGGACGTCAACAGGGCCAAGATAGTTCAAACCGACGGGGCGGTGCATTGAGCTGGGCAGACTGGAGGCATTTCCACCTCAGCCGATTTGCGTGCATCCAAAAAATTTGTCAATGCAGGCTGCCTGTTTCACGAATTCCGAATATACTGCACTCAGCCGGACACGTTCGGCGCATTGCCGAAACGCTCCGGGCACGTGAACATTGCTCACTCGAACAGTGCATGGTTGGGAGGTGCGTCTTCCCTAGGCAGTTTTCCAGACAGTCCTCAAATCGAGCCAGTAGTCTTCCGCCATCGGAGATGGCTGCTTGGCGCGCTGTTGCGCGTGTTCTTCGAAGTCCGCTGGATGCTGTGAGTTGTGCCGTTTTTCCTTCCCTCTGCAGGCTCTGCAACCAACCTCTCGTACATCTTTCCACTGCGCCCATCTGTGCCGACTGCTGGCACGATCTGCCCGAACAAGCTCCGATAAATCTCTGCGCCGTTTGCGGCGAGCTTCTCGGCTTGGACGGGGTACGCTTTGCGACGAACGCCGCGCGCCGCCATTCGGATGGGGAATCTTTATGCCCGTTGTGCGAACGTGCACGCCCTCCGTTCCAGTGGGCCGTGGCCTACGGCGTGTATGAAGGCACATTGCGCGCATTGATCCATCTACTGAAGTATGAACGCATCCCCACAGTTGCGGAGCCTTTAGGCGCGTTGCTGGCGGCATCCATTGCGCAAAGGAACGATCTACCAGCCAGCCTGGCCGTGGTCGCTGTCCCACTGCACGCCACCCGGCAACACGAGCGCGGTTTCAATCAGACGGTTCTGCTGGCGGAAGCCACCGTTCGCGCTTTGCGGAAATTGCGTCCGGAGCTTCAGGCCGAGCTGGCTTGTGAGGCGATGGGTCGTCAACGCGCGACGGAAAGTCAATCGGGCCTGAAGCCGCACCAACGGCGGCGCAATTTGCGCGGAGCGTTTTTCATTCGCCGACCGGATCAAATCGCGGGGCGCTCGATTCTGCTGCTCGACGATATCTACACCACCGGGGCCACAGCCCGCGAATGCACCCGGACTCTGTTGCGTGCCGGCGCAGCAACCGTATATGTGGCGACGCTGGCTCGTTCACAGCGCGAGGGCGTAGCGTTTTGGGATTTTGTACCCGCCGGGAAATTTACCGCCGTTGGCATGGCGCCAACAGATGAGGCAAACGCAGCGCAAGGCTTCGAGGTTCGCGATTAGGGAGGAAGAACCAGATGTCGATGGGAAGAGCAACGGTGTATGCCCGCAAACAAAAACCTCCGGCGAAGTGTCACACGCCCCACTCCGACTCTGGAGTACAGGAGCGTTCATCGCTGGCCACGGCCTCGCCGATGCACACCCCCGTGCTGGTGCTGAATGCCTCCTATGAGCCCATCAACATCTGTGGCGCGCGGCGGGCGCTGGTCCTGATCCTCAAGGGCGTAGCTCGCCCCGAAGAGGAGCACGCAACCTTGCTCCATGCTGCTCGCATGCGCGTTCCGGTGCCTTCCGTCATCCGGCTGCTGGAGTATCGCCGCATCCCGCATCAGACCCGCGCTCTTTCCCGCAAGAACATTTTGATGCGCGATCGCAACACGTGCCAATACTGCGCCACGATCCTGCCGGCGAGCGAACTGACCCTCGACCACGTTGTCCCCCGCTCACGCGGAGGACTGTCCACATGGGAGAACCTGGTTGCCTGCTGCCATAGCTGCAACCGCCGCAAAGGGAATCAAATGATCCATGAGCTGGAGGACATGCATCTGATGCGCGAGCCGCGTCCGTTTTCTCTGCACACCAGCCGCCACATCATGCGCATGATCGGCAGCAGTGACCTGCGCTGGCGCAAGTATCTCTATTACTGAACCCGCCTATTCCCCTTCAAAGATTCTCCCACTGACAGCGGGAGTCGTCATTCTGAGGTCGCCGCGGCGACCGAAGAGTCCAGAGGGTGAAAGCGGCGCTTATACGGCGAACATACTCGGGATTCCTCACTTGCTACGCGGAGCCTGCCCTGAGCGTAGTCGAAGGGCCCGGAATGACTCTATCGACATCCGTCTACACTAACGGTGAAGCGCATTTGCTTCATAACATCTCGACAATTGAACGAAAACTTTTTATGGAAGAAACACAGCCAAAGGAAATCCATGCGCTAGGAGTGGAACGCAGCCCACTGTGGCTGAATATTTTTTTCGCGCTGCTGACAGCCGCCTACTCGTTCCTGTTCATTCGCCAGCCCAACCCGTTCTTCGCCGACGACAGTTTTTTTTATCTGGTGGTGGGACGCAATTTTGCTTTGGGATATGGCAGCACCTTCAACCGCCTGATGCCAACCAACGGCTATCATCCCATCTGGATGCTGCTGTGCGCGGCGGTCTATCGCGTGTTTCCGAATCGCGAAACCGGTCTGCATCTGATTGCGGCGCTGATCGTGGCCTTGAACATCGTGGTGCTGGTCGTGGCGGCTCAATTGCTGCGCCTTCTCCGCGCCCCAACCTGGGTCGCCTGGACGATTCTCATTCCTTTCTTGTTTGGCCTGCAACTGGGCACCGAATCCTCTCTCAGCGCCGCGATGCTGGCTGGGACGTTGCTGGCGCTCTACAAGTTTTTCGAGCATTCCGATTGGAGCAGCGGATTTGCTTTCAATCTGCTGGCCGCCTTCGCTGTCCTCAGCCGCCTGGATTCCATCTTTGTCATCGCCTGTCTCTGGATTGCGATTCTGATTTGGTGTTTGCAACAAAGGAAGCGCGGAGAATCGACCGCGCTCCGCATTCACCTCGCGTGGATTCCACTGTATGCCGTGCTTTGGGGCGCGTATCTGGCCAGCAATCTGTTCTGGTTCCACATCCTCATGCCAATCAGCGGCTTGCTGAAATCGAACAACAGCCATGACCATGTGCTGGGCCGGAACCTGCCGCACACGGCGCTGCTATCGCTGGCCATCTGCGCCATTTCTCTGCTGATTCTTTGGCGCAAGCAGCGGGACCGCTGGTTCCTGTTCGTCGAGCTGCCGTTCTTTTTTGGCATTCTGATGCACGCCGCCTATATCACGCTCCGCATGACCCGAGAAACTCGCTGGACCTGGTACTACGTCAGTTGGGCATTGCTGGCGGCGTTGACCGCATCCCGCGCCGCAGCGTGTGTGTTCCGCGCGGCCCCGGCTGTTTCGAGAGGACGCACGCCGTCCGTAGCCGCCACCCTTCGTTCTCTTGCCATCGTTCTCGCCGTCGTCTTCTCCGCGCTGCTCTGGTACAAGATGGGCTGGAAACACAGCATCGAGCAGGTTGCGGAAGAGACGACCATTCCGGTGATGCGGCAGGTACTTGCAGCCGATCAGGTACGCAGCTTGCTGGCGTACGACCAGCCCGGCGGGATGGCGTACTTTACCGATGCCGCGGTCGTACCTCTTGACGGCCTCATGGCCGACCGGCAATTTCAAACCGACTTGGCGCAGCATGGGATTGGGGCGTTCATCGGCAAAGACCACATCGATGCCTTTGCCGGGCCAACCGTTCCGTTCGACGAGTGGGGCAGGCAGACCTATTGCGATCACCTGTTTCTGGAGAGTACAAAATATACCTGCGAGCCATGGATGAAGGGCCCGGACGGCGAGCCGCAGTGGATGATTACAGGCGTCGAGGTCTATTCGCGGTTGCCGCTCGCGCCTGCGGGTTACATTCCGCTGCCTCCATCGCACATTCTTTGGACAGGGAAAAATTACTTGACCATCTGGAGAATTTCCGGTGAGGATCCTGCACCGACAGCCCCGGCCGCACCCGCGTCCGAGTAGTTCTCACTCTCTGCTATTCCGCGCAGGTACAATAAAAGGTTGCGCCCGGAACGAATTGCCCCATGGCTACAGCTCCTGAACTGATCCAGATCGAAATTCTGCCCAAGCGGCCCCAGTCCAAGCCAGCCTGGTTGAAGGCGCGCGCGCCCATGGGAGAAACCTTCCACGATCTGAAAAAGCTGGCGCGCAGTCTGAATCTGAACACGGTGTGCGAATCGGCGCATTGCCCGAACATCGGCGAATGCTGGAACCACAAGACGGCCACCTTCATGATGCTGGGCAATCTGTGTACGCGCCGCTGCGGTTTTTGCGCGGTGCCCAAGGGTCGCCCCGATGCCATCGATTTCGACGAGCCGCGCCGCGTGGCCGAAGCCGTCGCCGCTCTGGGCTTGCAACATGCCGTCATCACCAGCGTGAATCGCGATGACGATATCACCGGCGGCGCGCGCGCCTTTGCCATGGTGATTGAAGAGATTCGCCGGCAGGCTCCCGGCTGCCAGGTGGAAGTCCTGGTCCCGGATTTTCAAGGCAAAGAGGACGCGATTCGCATCGTGGTCGACGCCGCTCCGGAAGTGCTGAATCACAACACGGAAAGCGTGCCGCGACTGTATCGCGTGGTGCGTTCCGGCGCGCGCTATGAGCGCACGCTGCGGCTGCTCGAATACGCCAAGGAATTGAATCCCAGGCTCGTCACAAAATCCGGCGTCATGGTCGGGCTCGGCGAAGAGATGCACGAACTGCTCGAAGTCTTCCGCGACCTGGCGCGAGTTGGCGTCGACATTCTCACCATTGGACAATATCTGCGTCCGTCGAAGGACCATCTTCCCATGGCTCGAATCTATACGCCGCAGGAATTTGCATGGATGAAAGAGGAGGCCTTGCGGATGGGCTTTCGCCATGTTGAGTCCGGGCCGCTGGTGCGATCTTCCTACCATGCGCATGAACAGGCCGCATCCACAGGCCTGAAAGTCCTGGCCTGAGACGAAACGTATAGAAGCCTGGCAGGGTACTGCCTTGGATCAGGGTACGAACCTGCGCATCGGTTGACGACGATCGATGCGCAGCAGCCAGCCGAGCATCATAAACAGGACAAACAGCACCGAGCCGACCTGGAAGGCATCCCACCACCAGGTTTTGGAGTTGACATCCGTCAATCCGCTGAAGTCGAGCGCCATGAACCCAAGCGCGACAACCAGCGCGGTCACGATCGGGATGACGCGGCCGTGGATCTGCAAGTGGCCGCGACAGGCCGGACAGCGAAAAAATCCGCGCCATCCGGCACGGAAGAAGGCTCGCCGAAGACTGAGGGGCATGGTGCAGACGGGACAGGTATGCATAGAGGTTTCTTGAAAAAGAGGCCACTCGCTACAATGTTCATTCTAACTGGATGGCAGCGCTTACGCCTTCCGCGCCATCTCCGCGGACTGAATGACGCTGGCAACAGGATAGGTCGCGGTTCGTTACAATATTGTGTTGCACGGAGGAAAACTGAATTATGGCTGGATCGACTATGGCCGGCATTCCGGCTCTGAAAGAAACGTATCAAGTGCTCAAGACGCGCATGGATAAGGCGGTTGAGGATTTTCGCGTCAATCTCGCTTCAATTCGTAC
>JAJZIF010000266.1 GCA_021810735.1 Acidobacteriota bacterium | reverse complement strand
CACCCAACGCTATCAAAATCAGGTCGCCATTGCAATAAACAAGTTAGCGCTTATGGGGCGTTGCCCTGGGCCGTATCGCCGGCGAGCTGATGCATCTCGTCGGCAATGGAGTAATCGAACCAGTTCTTCATATACCTGCCGATATACTCGGCGGGGGCCATACGAAGGATCTTCTTGCGGTCCGCGGACCACAGGGGGGCAAAGATGGAAGTGCCTCCATTCGGACGTTCGACAACTTCATCGATCTTTTTTTTCTTGTCGTCGAAAAAGTCGATGCTGCTGTAGAAGCCGCCATCGTTGGTGGGAACGCGCTCGTAGGTTTCCGGGTTCAGGACGGCCCCATGCCGGGAGCCGGTCTGACCGATCACCGTGGCATGTCTCCAGAAATAGCCGAGTTTGCCGCGCTCCTTGCTCATGACGAAGAACGTTGGACAGGGGTTGGATTTCAGCCATTGTTTCCGGCCCATGCGGCGCAGCGCGCTCAGAGAGAAGGCTTCGCCTTTGCGAACGGGCTGGCCGTCCTTCAATTTGCACTCGACAATGCCATGGGGCTTTTTCGGTTCAGTGCCGCGCAGGTTGCGCATGTCCTCAATGAGAAACACGCGGCAGTTCGGGACGGTCAGGAATGTCTCGCGCACCCATTTCAGCGTAAGGTGGGGCGGGCACATGATGAGAGTGGAGTAGGGCCTGCCGTTGGAATGAACATAGGTGGTGGCAAGCGACATCAGGGTTTTCCCGGTCCCGCATTCCGAAACAATCTTCGCGGCATCGCCGTTTTTCAGGAACTTCGCGAGTGCTTGGATGGCGACGGCTTGAGCTGGAAGCGGAGCGCGCACAAGATGGTCGAGGCGTGGAGACAGGGGATCGTTGGCCCCCTGCAGAGGAGGAAACGTTTCCAGGATGCGATCGCCCAGCAAGGTGCCGTTGGCGCGCATATATGTGTAGATGTCAGTTATGTTCATTTCGTCCTCTGTGACGGTTGGATTCATCGGGAAAAGGCGCAAAAAAACGCAGGCCTGGGCCTGCGCTCTGCTTGAGGTCTTGTGAAGCGGATTATGCAGCCATGACCTCGGACGTTTCGTCGTCGATGGCCAACAAGTTGGCCATCGTGCGCGCCTGAAAATGCAGTGGCCCGTTGGTGGGAGGGAAGACGAGCTTCTTTTTCCGCAGGCCTTTGCGGACCATCTTCATCAGGTCCAGGCGTGTGGCATTGACGCGCACGGCCTTCATTCCGGCGGACTGAAGCGGCTCGATTTTCCCGCCGTCATCCAGCCGGTCGTAGATCCATTCGGCCCAATCCGGCGCGGCCGGCAGTCCGAAGATGTAGACGAGCGTGTCCCATATCGCCTGGGGCGTGTCGTTGAGGCAATACACGCACTCTTGCGTGCCGTTCAGCAGCAGGGTCTCGCTGATGGCGACGATATGGACGAGTTTGCGTTTTCTGCCGGGGACCTGGATCTGGCTCTTATAGCACTTGGCGTTGGCGCCGAGGCTTCGATAGAAGGTACTGTGTCCGGCAAACTCCACTCCCAACTGGCGTCCGTCCTGAATGGCGGCGGAGAAGGCGGCCATTTCGGTATCGCCGCCGAAGAAGCTGACAATGTGAAGCTGGTTGTCGTCGCAGACATAGCGGTCGCACCAGGTGGTGACATTGGTGGACGCGTTGAGCTTCTCGGAATACTTCTTGAACAGAAGCGATCCGAGGCGCAAGTGTGCATTTTTCATAAGGGGGCCTCTGTTACATGGGGATTTTGAACTAAATCGGAAAATTATCATATAGCGCAAGCGGCCAGTCCTGAAGGCCGGTATCTCGCGCTGTTCGATGATGAAGAGATGAGATAAGCGGGAAATTGCAGATAGTAATTTCTAAATCTTCGATTGCCTGGCGGAAGCGGCTTCGCGCATCTTCTCCACATCCACTAAATCCTGACCTCGTCCCACCGCAAGTTTGTTGGCAATGAGGTCGTCTCGGGAGATGAAGTGCGCGGGCGTAGTTTCGTCTACGAAGGATTCGACTCGATTGGCCCACACCTGATCAAACGTAACGCCGGGTATGCTCTGGAGAATATCGATACGGGAAGGCTCAACGCCTATTTGAAGGATACTTTCAGGATTGTTGCGGAAGTCTGCGGGCGAGAGACCGGAGACGGGAGCGCCGTACTCAACTAGAGCACGGTACACGGCCTCGCTATTCTTTTGATCGGCTCGGATGAAAATATCAAGGTCTTTTGTAGCACGCGGTTGAGAGTGTTCGCTGACGGCGTGGCCGCCGATGATGACATATTCAACGGAGTGGGCGTTGAACGCGGACAAGAGTTCTTTTTGATCTTTGAGCATCGACGTCTATCCCTTTGGCGGCGTATCCATCCCGCACGAGTTCGGCAACGGCTTCCATTCGCTCCGCAGTGGTTCGGCTTTGCCAATAGCGGTAGGTCTCCGCGTCTTGCTCTTTACGGTCTGTGATCCAGCGAATCGACCTGTTCCCGCCTACAGCCGTCACGATTGACATTGTGAAATCCTCTTTTCTAGCTTCTATTTTAGTCTTCCGCAAAGTAGCAGGAAAGCAAAGAGTAATAGGTTTTGGATAAATCGCGCCGTCCGGGTCCCTGGAGAGAGAGGGGCCCGGACAGCGCCTGTACGGCGATCGACCTGCCTTTCACCAGGCAGGGACCGCTCACTTCACCTTCGCAGCCCCGGAGGAGAGGGCCGGGGTGCTAGGTGATCTCGGGTGAATCGTTGTTCGACTCGGTCAGGAGCAGGACCCGGCCCGACTCATAGGCGAGAGCAAGCTCATTGCTGAACCGCTCGGTTGTGATCGTGCTTTTGGTTTCGGTTTCCGGGTCGTATTCGACGGTCTTATCGTAGTGCTTGATGGAGCGCCAGCGCGCGATATGCCGGTCTTCGCCCTCGCCAAAGACCCCATTCAGCAGGCCTGCCGTACAGAGCAGCCCGACATGGCCGCTGTGCAGCGGGGTAAGCGGTCGAGCGTCCTGGACTCCCGGTCCGAAGCTGAAGAGCGAACGGATTTGCGTCCAAGAGTTCGACTTGAGCAAGCTGTCCTCCACTTCGTCGAAGGGGACCCCTTCATGTTTGATGGTCGCTGGAGGGGTGGGTGGGACCGCGTACTGTGGGGCGGTCTCCAGCGCATTCAACGAGCCAAGCTGGCGGGCGCACTGCTGCAAATACCGCTGTTGGGTCTCCTGCGATCTCGCATCGACTTTGCTGTGGACGGCGAACACAACCACCTGCCGATATTTCACAGACTCCGGGTCTTGTAAGAGACAGACGGTGATCTTCGAGAAGTGGGAACTCAAGATGGCGGTGCAGCTGTCGATCGCCTTTTGCGGAATGACAAAGACGAGGACGCCTTTATTTACCAGCCAGCGATAACAGTGCGAGAGAAACAGGTACTCCATGCGCTGATTGGCGAACGGCCCCATTTCGAAGTCGTAGGGCGGATTCAGGTAGAGCAGGGAGAACTGATGCTGGTTCGCTTTGGTGTCCATGGCATTGCCATGAATGGTGCGGATCCCGTTCTGGGCAGCGGTGGCGGCCCGGTCGGTATCGAGTTCAATGCCGTAGAGGGAAGTGGTGGCCCCGCTGGTGACTTGAAGCAAGGCTGCGCCGGCGCCGACACAGGGGTCGACAACGCTGCAATGCTTGTTGGGAAACAAGAGATGTTCCCGTATGCGGTCGCCTTCCGCCACCGGCAGAGGGAAAAATCCCAATTTCAATCGACCTTCGGTTCTCATCGGTGTACCTCATGGACTGCAGTTTTTGTGAAAAAAAAGGAATCGTGACCCGGTCAATTCAGGCTGGAATGGGTGGCCACATTTATTGGAATGTCGCCGAAAAAATGCTTTGCAGGCGCCGGTGTTGTTCGACCATGCGTTCGACATCGGCGCGGCGCAGGCCGCGAATCAGCGCGGGATCGACGTGCCAGGCGTCCCCATAAGGGACATGCTGGAGGGTAAGAGGTCTTTCCTTGGACACGCGATACACCGCATACCCATCCGCACAAGGAAACCGCAGGATAGCGCCTACGATTTCACCGGGCTTCAAATTGTCGGACACGTCGCTGAGCTTCTTGAACTCTGCGGAGGTGCGATTGAAGTACACATCGAAGGTTTCTCCGGGACGATGGGAGAAATCGCCGGGGGCTGTTTTTTTGTCGAGTTGTGCCATGGGATTGCCTTTCTGAGAGCGGACTTGGGAAGGGAACTGCGGGTCTACGAAGCGGCAGGTGTTTCGAGCGCCATTGCGTCCGGCGCGGATGGTACTGCGGCCATGCCTGAAGCCAATCTCCGCTCCATTGCCGTGCGCAGATAAGGATCAATGTCCGGCTGCTTGAGCATCCACTGGCAATAATCGAGGGGAATTTCCTCAATGCTTGTGCCCTTGTGCTTGCCGAAATACATTGTGTCGGGAATGCGCGCGGCCTCTGAAAGCTTCCAGAGGTCGTTCCACAGAGCTGGCATGAAATGGTCAATCAGGGCGCGAAGGAGGATCGAACAGCCGATCACATCGGTCTGCGCGGAATGGGCCCGGGTCAGCAGCACTTTCGCCTGTTCGAGGTTGAGAAGTTCTGGACGGGTGTCTGCCAGAAAGTAGAGGACGGCGGATTGGGAATAGGAATCGAGGCCCGGCCATGCCTTGCGCGCCAGCGGCAACGTATCGATGCGGCGGACGGCTGCGCAGTCCTGGTGCCATGGCTGAATGGCGTTCCAGTCGTAGTCGACATTGTGTCCGATCAGAAAGACCGTACCGGCGGGCAGATGAAACGTTTCTGGCGCGGGCATGCCAATGAGCATGGAGGGAAGGATGTGGTGCGTGGCGAGGGCGCCGTAACCCATCAGCCCAGCCTTCATGGGCGCATCGCGGTGTTCGGCGGGGAAGGGATTGTATCGTTGATGAAATATCAGAGCCGGAGAAGTGTTTTGTATGCCTTCGAATGCAAGGTACGCAGCTTCGATCATGAGAGAGGGCTTTTCGGGATCGGTGCTGATATTGGCAGTTTCTGTGTCGAACACCACGGCGTAGTGGGGCTGGGCAGTTTCCATGACGAACGCTCCTGAATCAGCGGCAAAGTTTCAGGTCCTGGTCGCAAGCCTTTCCTTTGCCATTTCGAGGCACTCGTCCCACTGCAGCGGGATTTCCCCTGGCTGGAGAAAGCGGCGGTCGGCGCTTTGAATGGACCGCGCGACGGAGACGGTGTCCTCGTCAACGGACCCAATGTCGTCCTGCTCTTCAGAGGGCACAAGGCGCCTTTCTAAATGCAATTGCATACTTGACTCCCCTTAACTTCAGAACAGTCTGTAAAATCCAGACTCAGGCAAATGGGAAGTTGCCGCCATCCAATGCAACATCCGGCCACTTGATGCGGTCCTCTGTGGCGAATCCAGCATGTGAAGCCTGTCGCTTAGAGAGGGTCATGGCAGTGCGTTGGCCTTTTTCATCCAGTACAACATTGAATGTGTTGCCCCTACGCTTCATGTGTCTTTCCACATCGTATTCTAGGGAGTCAAGTATGGAATTACCTTTCCGAAACGAGAAGTTCAATCGAACAAAGAAAGCGTGTAGGGAACGTCCGCGTGGGCGGGCAAAGCAGCGAGATCGTTGACACCGGAATCATCGCTGGAGCCGGAAGGGGCGCTGACGGCAGTGGTTGGCCGCGCCGCCTTGGGAAGCTCGTTATCCTCGACTCTTCGGGCTTTGCGATTCAGATTAAGACCCGGGCGATTCCTTCTTGGAGTTGGGCTTCGTCACGATAGCGGAACCGGTAACGCGCCAGTAAATTGACGATCT
>JAJZIF010000265.1 GCA_021810735.1 Acidobacteriota bacterium | reverse complement strand
GCAACCCGCTCGCCGGCCAGCGGAGTCAGACCCGACAATTCGAATTCATCCACCTCCGGCCCCACCTCGGCGGAAGTTGCGTTCATCTGCTCGGCAATCTCTTCGGTCACAATATTCACCACGAATGCACCGGTGGCGCGAATATTCCGGAGCGTATCCTTCTGCGGCTCGGGCCCCGACCGCACCGCCGAGCAGAAGCATACCACCGGAGGATTGGTGCTGCAGCCCGTGAAATAGCTGAAAGGCGCGAGATTCCGCACTCCATGCTCGTCCTGCGTAGAGACAAAGGCAATCGGCCGGGGCACAATGGCCCCGATCATCAGCTTGTACATTTCCTTTGGCGAGTGCTCTGCCGGGTCGTAGCGGTAAATCTCGTACCTCCTGCTGCCTTGGCTTACTGTCGAGTTACAACGCGCTATATCCCTACCGGGAATGGCTTTGGCGACGACTCATCCAGGTTCACCCCGCCCCGCCGCCAGCGCTCAAACCTGCCCTGGAAGATCGAAAGCAGCCCTGTATACCAGTAGCCGATCACAAACAGCAGCAGAAACGGCACGGTGAAAATGTTCTGGTTCACCACCGAATACCAGATGCACAGGGCAAAATAGCCGCCGATCGCCAGCTCAAACAGCGGCAGAATCCCCAGCCGTTTGCGATACTTCGACGCCTTCGATTTCTCGCCCTTCGTCTGCACTCGATACTTCGGCGTGCGTTTGAACGACGTCTGAATGCCCAGCAGCGCCTCAATCACCGCCTTCGAATTGGTCAAGGTCAGCCCGATGCCCAGCGACATCAGGAATGGCAGATACAACAGCGTCTTGTGCCAGCGCTTGGGAAAAAGAATCTGCTGCGAGACCAGGTAAAACGATCCGATCGAAAAGGTCGACGCCGCAAACAGCGGAAAATCAATGAACAGCATCTGGAACCATCCCTGGTAAAAGCGGATGATCATCGCCGGCATCAGCAGCACCGACAGCACAATCATCAGTGGATAGCTGATGTTGGCCGTCAGGTGGTACCAGGCTTCCAGCTTCTCCCGGAGCGTGAGCTTGGTCCGGAACAGCCTTGGCAGCAGTTTCATCGAGGTCTGAATCAGCCCTTTGGCCCACCGCGCCTGCTGCGTCTTGAAGGCTGTCATCTCGATCGGCAGTTCCGCCGGGCACTCTACATCCTGTAGGTACTTGAACTTCCAACCCACCATCTGCGCGCGGTAGCTCAGGTCCGTGTCCTCGGTCAGCGTGTCGTGCTGCCAACCGCCAGCCTCGTGGATGGCCTCGCGCCGCCACATCCCCGCCGTGCCGTTGAAGTTAAAGAACACTCCCGACCGCGAACGCGCCCCATGCTCCAGCACAAAGTGCCCGTCCAGCAGAATGGCCTCCACTTGCGTCAGGAAGCTGTAGTCCCGGTTCAGGTGCGTCCACCGCGTCTGCACCATCCCGATTGATGGATCCGAGAAGTGGTGGATCACCTTCATGATCCAGTCCGGCGGCGGAACAAAATCCGCATCAAAGATCGCCACGAACTGTCCTTTGGCAACCTTCAGCCCTTCGTCCAGCGCACCGGCCTTGAAGCCATGCCGGTTGGTGCGGTGAATATAAACAATTGGGTGCCCCAGTTCCTGGTATTTCTTCACCAGATCCGCGGCTACCTGCTCCGTCTCGTCCGTCGAGTCATCCAGTACCTGAATCTCCAGACGATCCTTCGGATATTCCAACTGGCATACGGCGTCAATCAGCCGGTCGATCACAAATTGTTCGTTATAAATTGGCAGCTGCACCGTCACAAACGGCAATTCTTCAAACTCTGTCCCCGGCTCTTTGGCGGCGTTCTTCCGGTAGTGAAAATACTCCCACACCATGATGTAGCGATGAAGCCCATAAAACGACAGGAGAATCATCACCAGGAAATAGGGCAGCAGCAGCGACGCGTCAAACAAATTCCAGCGATAAAGATTCTGGAAGGTGCGGTCGGCATAATGCGTCTGCCAGTAGTGGGAGAGTGTATGCAGGTCGATCTGCGCCAGTGCGGCACACCGGCCGGCGGAGAGTCCATGCATCAGAGGCATTATTTCCATGACCGGCATGTCATTGATATTGTACGATCTGCAGCCCACGCTGCGAAAACGAAAGCATCCCGTTCCATAATCATGAGACGACCCCGGAGCCTGCCCCGGATGCATGGGCGAAGATGGTCACAGCCCAGAGGAAGCAGCCCTCCGGTCACGTTGCCTCCCACAAGAACCCCTGAAAGGCGATTATATGAGCAGCTTCAAGAACTTACTCGGTGCAGACTTCCTGCCCTCATCCCCGCGGCTGAGCCTCACCATTCTCCGCATCGCCACCGGCGCCACTCTTTTCCTGCGCCACGGGTGGGAGAAGCGCCCCTCGCAATGGTTTGCCTTTATGGCCCACTTTCCCAGTCTTTTTCACCTCGGGGCCCCGCTCACTTTCCTCATTGCCTTCTTTTCTGACTTCGTCTGTTCGTTCCTGCTCGTCATTGGACTCGGCACCCGCTGGGCGGCGGCCTTCTGCTTCTCCAACATCTTCGTTGCCTGGGCCTTCGTGCACCACTTCGCCTTCTTTGGGCACGGCCCCATGGCCGAACACGGCGAGCTCATCGTCCTCTACCTCGGCGCATTATTGGCGATCTTCCTCGGTGGTCCCGGTTTCCTCAGCTTCGACAGCGCCCGGAAATAGGCCTGCCCCGTGCAACTGTAACCTCATGGCGTGGAAATCACGCCATAGGACAGTACCCAGCGAGAATTCAAGTTGGACGCATCGCAACATCCCGCGCAGACAAAGGTCGATCCCGCACTCACGCGCGCCGTAGCCAGCGTGGCGCTCGCCAATCTGGCGTTCTTCGGCTTCGAATTCGCCATGGCGCGCAGAATCGGCTCTGTCTCCCTGTTCGCTGACAGCATCGATTTCCTGGAAGATACCGCGCTCAACCTGCTCATCCTCCTCGCCCTGCGCCGAAGCGATCGAACCCGTGCCCGCGTCGGCATGTTTCTCGCTCTGGTATTGCTCATACCCACCATCGCTACGATCTGGGCTGCCATCGAAAAGCTCCTCCACCCCGTCGCGCCAGAGCCATGGCTGCTCTCCGCCACGGGATTCGGCGCCCTGATTGTCAACTTCGGCTGCGCCCTCATCCTCACGCGCTTCCGCCACCATCAGGGAAGCCTCACTCGTGCGGCGTTTCTTTCCGCCCGCAACGACACCTTCGCCAACCTGGCCATCATCGCCGCGGGCATCGTTACGCTTTACTGGTTTTCCGGCTGGCCAGATTTCATCGTCGGCGTCGGCATCACGTGGATGAACGCGACCGCAGCCAAAGCTGTGTGGCGGGCCGCACGCGCCGAACACGCCGCAACCCGCACGTGAAAACGGCGGCCATATCCGGCCGCCGCGTCTCGTCCTGCTGATTTCCCGTTCAATTCAGAAACATCGTGCGATAGAGCGTATCGCGCTGCACCGGCTTGAACCCCGCATCGCGAATCACCCTTCGCAGCTCTTCCTCTGTCGTGCAATTGGAAGTCCCCGCGGCCTTCACCACGTTTTCCTCCAGCATCACCGAGCCAACATCGTTGCCGCCAAAGCGCAGCCCCATCTGCAGCACCTTCAACCCTTGCGTCACCCAGCTCGACTGCACGTTCTCTATGTTGTCCAGGTAGAGCCGCGAAATCGCCAGCACCTTCAGGTACTCGACCGCTGTTGCCTCGTCCCATCCCCGGCCGCCCAGTGCCGTATTCTGCGGCTGAAAGCTCCACGGAATAAACGCCGTAAATCCGCCCGTCTCTTCCTGCAGTTGCCGCACGCGCTCAAAGTGGTTCACGCGATGCTCAAACGTCTCGCCCACGCCAAACATCATCGTGGCCGTCGTGCGCATGCCCAGCTGGTGCGCCGTGCGGTGCACATGCAGCCAATCCTCGGTGCCGCATTTGAGGCGCGCAATCCTGTGCCGCACCTCATCGTCCAGAATCTCCGCGCCGCCTCCGGGAATCGAATCCAGCCCCGCATCTCGCAGTCGTGCAATCGTGTCGCGCACGCTCAATTCGCTGTACTCGGCAATCGCCAGGATCTCCGACGCCGAAAAGCAGTGCAGCCAGATCTGCGGGAACCGCTGCTTGATCCCTTTCAGCAGCCGCTCGAACCACTCGATCTTCAGGTCAGGATGCAGTCCGCCCTGCATGAGTACGCCCGTGCCGCCCATCTCTATCGTCTCGGCAACCTTCGCGTAGATCGTGTCAAAGTCGAGGATGTACCCCTCGCTCGCCATCTTGCCCTTCAGCGGCCGGTAGAAGGCGCAGAAGGTACAGTACTCCGTGCAGAAGTTCGTGTAGTTGATGTTGCGGTCGATGATGTAGGTGACCACGCCTTCAGGGTGCAGCTTCCGCCGCACCGCATCGGCTTCCATGCCGAGGCCGATCAAGTCATTCGACGCAAAATAGTCCAGAGCTTCCTGGTAAGTGATGCCCATGCCTCTATTGTATGGAAATCCCGCCCAAAACTGGACCTTCCACGCATCGCCATCTTCAAAAACACGCATCGAACATGGGTAAATCCGTGGGCTCACAAACCGGTGCAGTCCAACCCCCACCCGGCTCGAATGGAGGAATGACGCTTATGCTGTTCTCTCGCTATCTCGTGGCTCGTCCCGGCAGCATTATGGTTGTCCTCCTTGCCTTTGCGGTCGCCGCTCACGCCGCCCCGCAAAAACCGGCTCCTGCTCCCGACGTCATCGTGCTTTCCAATGGAGACACCCTGCACGGCAAATTCCTCCGCTCCGTCAACGGCACCGTCATCTTTCAGAGCGGTCCGCTGGGCGAGTTGCACATCAAATGGAGCAACATCAAGGAACTCCGCACCTCCGAACCCTTTGCGGTTCTTGAAAAATCCGCCACGTCCCATCAGATTGAATCCGGACACATCCCTCGCGGCCAACTCACCATGTCCGGCCAGATGCTCACCGTCGAACCGGTCTCCCACGCCACAATTGCGCAGATCCCCGTGAAAAATGTGAGCATCGTCACCAGCCTCGCTACCCTGCAAAAGCAGCTCGGCCACCACCAGGGCTTCTTCCAGGGTTGGAACGGCACCGCCACTGCCGGCGCATCGCTGGTAACCGCCACGGAAAATCAGTACTCCGTCACCGTTGGCGTCAGCCTCGACCGTCTCTCGCCAACCGTGAGCTGGCTCCGCCGCAGAAATAACACCCAGTTCGACTTCAACGACTCCTACGGCAAAATCACCCAGCCCGCCTACTACGACGCCACCGGCACACTCGTGCCTGCCCTCATCACCAAAACCGCCATCTACCACGTCGACGCCGAACGCGATCAGTACTTCACTCCGCGCTTCTTCGCCCTCGCGCAAACCGCCTTCGATCACAATTTCAGCCAGAACCTCCAGCTCCAGCAGATCTACGGAAGCGGCATCGGCTGGACCGCCATACAGACACCCCGCCAGCAGGTCGACCTCAAGGCAACGATTCAGTATGAAAAGCAGCAGTTCATCGCCAGCGCCACCAACCAGAACCAGAACCAGAACCTCATCGGTTCCACCTACGCGGCCAACTACGCGCTCCATCTCAAGCCCTTTACGTTTCAGCAGAGCATCGGCTACATCTCGGCCTACAACAACCCCAAGGCATACTCGGCCAACGAAACAAACAAGCTCGTCTTCCCCACGTGGAAAAATCTCGCACTCTCCGTCGGCACCATCGACAGCTATCTCAACTTCGTCCCGGCTACCCTGCCTCCCACCAAACGCAATTCGTTCCAGTTCGTCATGGGACTCAACTACGCAT
>JAJZIF010000264.1 GCA_021810735.1 Acidobacteriota bacterium | reverse complement strand
TCCAGCACAACTAACTCGCGAGTCTCAATGGTTTCCTTCATGGCGCCCTTTCGATGGGTAGTGCGAACGTCCCAGCGACCCAGTTGAAAGTGTCTGAGTATAGCGAGCTAAGGTCTTTCACTTCCTCGTACCTCAGGTACGGCATCGTCAGACAAACCGCATCCTTGCCAAATCTCACGCACTTGACGGGTTTCTTGTATGCTTCGTCAGCTAAGCTTCCATCTGCCATGTCCGCAGGCAGGCCGAAATGAAAAGAGTCGCGCCAGAGACGCCCCGACCATCGATATCCTTGCACTTCGATCGAAGAACCTTGCTCCAGTTCCCTGATGTATGCAGAGACAGATTTCCGGTTCTCGGGCGACTCGTAGAGTTGTTCCAGCCCCGACCAGCGCAGTAGGGTCGAGCGCAGCACCTGGTTTGCGTTCACAGGCGGAGACCAAAGCAGCAAAGCGTCCCCCATGCCTTCCTGAAAGCACTTGCCAGCGAGAATCGCGCCAAGTTCGAGTCCATGCAGCAGGAGCGGCAGACGTGGAGACCGACCCAGTATCCATTCGGCAAGAAGATGGACATCTTGGCTCCAGTCCTCAAAACTCATTTCTTCAAAAATGCCCGTACTCTCACCGGTGCCACGATAGTCGAAGCGAAGGACTTCAATCCGCCTCGCCGCCAGGTAGCGGGCCCAGCGGACCCAAGAGTGATAGGAGAAATGCCTCTCCGACGCAAGTGCGCCAACCAGCAGGACCCGAGCCACCGGGTCCGTCACTGGATGCAGCACAGTGTAGACGTGCGCACCCGGAACCGCGAAGTATCTGGCCCGTTCCGGCAATCCATGTTTTGATGGACACTGCGTCTGCACTTGCGATTTCTCCTCTCAAAAATCAGGCCTTGACGGCTTCTGGATGTCCAAAAACGATTGTCTGGATCAATGTACGAAGAAGATACACGCCCTCAAAAATATCCTGCTCCGGATCAGGCTGGTTGACGGCCATCTCCGCCGCGAGTGCGCGGAAAAGCCCCTCGGTGTGTTCAATGTCGCACACCCCATGCACATCCGTGTACTCCAACTCAGTCGAGCCCTCAGCTTTGGCCAGGTCCGCCAGATACCTCATAAACCTCTGAATGAATCCTTCGAAGAAGGCCATCGTTAGGACCGACTGCACGCCCAAGAGTCGCCCCATAAATAGGCGAACATTGGTCAAGTCTTCGTGAACCGCAAGCGCGTCCGTGTCTGTAGGAAAAGCCTGCGCTGCAAGCGCAAACCTCCGCATCATCGCCGGATGCGCATCGCGCACTTCCTCGTGCAGATTTTCCAGCAGGATGGGGCGCGCGTCTTCGGAGTGAACGGAGAGAAGGGTGGCGGTCATCCAATAGATAAAATTTCCTTCCAGGACGGCGGTATACCTGGCAATGATTCCCCGCCGTTCTGCGCTGGTCAAACCGTTCGGGTCAGGCAACGAACCGATGAATCCGTCGATCATGCTGTTGATGTTCCGTCTGATTGAGCCGTCGACTACGTGATTCTCCAGCTGTTGGGTTGTGAGTAACGATGCGTTCATGGTTTACCCTTTCGCTCGGTTTGGAATTTTACAAACGATTGAAACACGGCAGATTGCTGGATCGCGTCAGACGTCGGCTTCCATTGCACGTTGCTGACCATCCTTTGAATTTGGCCCGTGAACTTCGCATGTACGTCTCCTAACCCGGCGGCGGAATCGCCAATCGGCCGGTTCATGCACAACGTGATATTGGGTGGACTCTCTCGGCTCCGTTGGATTGCCCGGCCATGAATACTGTCGCCACATCCCGTGCGGCGACAAGTTCCACATCCGAAGCATCGATTTCTACTGCCACTGACTGCGCGAGCATGTTCACAGAAACAACCAGACGGTACAAATTCTTGTTGCGAAGCAGAATCCCTTCGATGCCCTCCAGGCAGCCGCGTGTCACTCGTACCCGCTCGCCGCACTTCAGGAACTGGTGCGGTTCTACCCGAGTAGGCTTCGCAACGATGTTCCGAATCGCCTGGATCTCTGTTTCCGGAATGAGTGCCACACGCTCCCCGCTGGTTAGAATCATGTGAACCCCGGGAGTCGTCACCGCCTCCAGTCGTCGATCGAATCTTCCCCGGACGAACACATAGCAAGGAAATAGCGGCAGAGAAAGCGTCTTGCTTCGGTCTTTCCAGCGCCGCGTGGATTCATAGAGCGGCAGAAATACCTCGAAGCCTTTTGCCGACAGCATCTCTGTCACCGACTTCTCGTGTTGGTGACGGGTATAGAGCACCCACCAGCCCAGATCTTCACCGACTCCAAGGTCGACATTCTGTGAACTCAGCATCCCGCTTTGCCTTTCCTTACGATGGGCAGTCGCGCTTCTCAGTAGTCGAGAGACATAGCTTCGCTCTGTGGGTTACATCCCTCGTTTTCTCCTATGGCTCAGACTTCGAGCGCTTTTACCATGACCTCAGGGCTGCAGCACACTTTCGACTTACACAATACCGAGCAATCGTCCGGCCATTTCCACGACGTCTACCGTCGTCTTGCAGGCAATTGCTCAACACAGTTCATCTTTTCTGGTACCGTCGGCGCATGATTCTTCGTCGCATCCAGATGATCCTTTCCGGCGCTCGTCAAACCCGTTTCCCGATTCGAGCGATCCGCATTCTCTCGCTAAGATAGCCGCACCCGCGTTGGCCCAGACGAGCAACATGGATCTTTCCCTTGCTCCGACCCATTCGCCACCTCTTGGAAAAGGAATCTCGTGCTTTCTCAGCCCAATCCTTCTTTCGCCGTCTCACGTACTTCAAGAACCGGTACGTCTCGAATCCAGCGACTCTCAAAGTTCCCAGAATCGACGGCCGCAACATCGTGACATTCGCCACCTCGACCGCCTGAGTCGCAAACTCTCGCTTGTATTCATCCTCTCCTTCGCCAAAGTTTAGCTTTCCTGGATGATTGTGTTGTATCAAGTCCTCAATGGTCAGCAACAGAATGACCGTACCCGGGGAAAACTTCGCCATCGATTGGTCGTAGCCGGTAGAGCTGCCGTAATAGTATCCGCTCCCTTGGAATCCGAGCTTATAGGCACAGGGCCGCGGGCCACACCACAGGAGATACGAACGGAGGAGTCCGCGTTTCGCCAGATCAGTAAGATGTGCTTTCCATGCGGGTGTTTCTTTGATCAGGTAATCCGCCTTCGCCGCCTGCCAGGAGGCCTGCGCGACCTGCCCCCCGGCTCGTAGAAACTCCGGCACGTCCTCCGGCGCGCTGATCCGCTGAAGTCGAAGTTCTCCCTTCTCTCGCAACCGCGCGCATTCCGGGGACGCGGTGCATGCCGAGCAACGCCAGAGTCTGTGCTCCCCCTGCTCCCGCAGCAACTTCACGCGGCGTTTCAAGTTCCCCCGGTGCTTCGAATCGAACCTCGCCGCCAGGTATTCATCGAACGATTGCGGCAGATCCACGATGTACCTCTTGAACTGTTCGTGGACGTGAACAAAACCGGCCCACGACGATTGCACTGCCCTCCAACATGGGCTTTCCGTGGGCAACAGCCGGAAGTGAATGGCTGCCACATCGAAGGTTTGAAAAATCGCCTTGAACAGTGGCTCGTACACCTCCTGCCGCTGCGTCAAGCCTTCTCCGCCGAGAAGCTGTGCCGTTTTAAATCTCATCCGGCAGAGCTTGAGGTCGAACTCCTGCTGCCCCAGCAATATGGGAGCGATAGCAGTGATCTTTGCGCCGTTCTTTACCACCGCGACTCGTAGTTCTTCGTGTTTTGTCTTGTGCTTGTTCTCGAACCACTCCGGCGTCGAGAAAAGCGCGTTGGGATTAGTTGTTTCTGTCAGCAACTGGTGCCACGCCTCCTGCACCAACGGCGCATTCCATTCCCGCTCTGTCGAAAGGAATCGGACAGTTGGCTTCGCTCGGTCGGACTCGCCATTGACCACCGGAAGGCGGCCCCCAGTTTCAGAGATGGCCACAGCATTTTGCAGGCGTTCGCTCATGTCGCCTTCCTTGAGAAAAGAAGTCTTTTCGCCGCCGAAACGCCTCGGTTTCGTCTCATCTCTCCCAGAAACCGATAGAACCAGAATCCAGCGACCCTCAGACCGCCCATGATCGACCGCCGCAGTATCGTGACATTCCTCACTTCTGCCGCCTCGGTCGCAAACCTTCGCTTGTATTCGTTCTCTCCGCCGCCAAAATTTAATTTCTCCGGACGGTCGTGTTGCATCAGGTCCTCCAGTAGCAACAGCAACATGACCGTTCCCGGGGAAAACTTCGCCATGGATTGGTCGTAGCCGATCGAGTAGGCCTGATAGCACCCTCCACCTTGAAACCCCAGCGCATACGCGCATGGCGCCGGGCCGCACCACAAGAGATAGGAACGAAGGAGTCCCTGGGTTGCCAAGTCGCTCAGATGCGCGTTCCATTCCGGCGTTTCCTTGACCAACCATTCCGCCTCCCTTGCTTGCCAGGAAGCCTGCGCGACCTGGCCCCCTGCGTGGAGAAACTCCGGTATGTCCTCCGGTGCGCTGATCCGTTGCAGTCGAAGTTCTCCCTTCTCCCGCAACCGCGCGCATTCCGGGGCCGCGGTACATGCCGAGCAACGCCAGAGTCTGTGCTCCCCCTGCTCCCGCAGCAACTTCACGCGGTGTTTCAAATTCCTGCGATGGGACGAGTCGAACCGTGCCGAGAGGTATGCATCGAGGGTTGGCGGCAGATTCACGAGGTACATCTTTAGCCGGTCGTGGACTTGAACAAACCCCGCCCGCGACGATTGCACGGCCTTCCAGCAAGGACTTTCCGTGGACAATAGCCGGAAGTGAATGCCTGCCACATCGAAGGTCCGAAAAATCGCCTTGAACAGTAGCTCATACCCCTCCTGTCGCTGCGTCAAGCCTTCTCCGCCGAGAAGCTGCGCGGTCCGAAATCGCATCCGGTAAAATTTTAGATAAAATTCCTGTTGCCCCAGCAGGAAGGGTGCAATGGCGATGATCTTGGCGTCGTTTTCCACCACCGCGACTCGTAGTTCCTCCCCTTTTGTCTTGCGCTTGTTCTCGTACCACTCCGGCGTCGAGAAAAGCGCGTTGGGATTAGTCGTTTCTGTCAGCAACTGGTGCCATGCTTGCTGCACCAACGGCGCATTCCATTCCCGCGCTGTCTCAAGAAACCGGATCGTCGTGGTCACCGTCGGCTTCGATTTGGCATTCTTCGCCGAAGCGGCACCCGCAAGTCCGCGAACGGTACCTTCATGGCGCACAGGATCGCTCATCGGCAGCCCTCCTCGCTAGCGGTGCCGAGGATCTGAGCTTCCGATACATGCAATCTCGAGCGCCCCGCCAATACTGCGGAGGGTAGGCCTAGACGACCAGGCTGCGTCGCCAACACCTCACCCATCAATCGCCCCCGTCTCAGGACGCGATGGAACCAAACTTCGCAAATACACGCTATCAAGGCAATTAAGGTAACGAGATTCATCGGTTGCCAGGCTTTCAATTAACGGCTACCCGTTGGTAGGTTGCACGTAGGATGCCAAGCAAGGGCACTCGGAAGATGTTTGTGAGTATCCTGAAACGACGGGGCAGGTTGAACGAATGAGTCGACAAAACTGGATGATTGCCGCCGTTTCAGCTAAAAGAGTTCCCATTCCGATAACGAGTGTGAAAAGTTTTTCCTATTCGCCCTTCATCAGGGCAAAACCGTCGCCGGAACGGAAAATCAGCACGATATCGTCAAAACGGCAACCGCCTCCCGGTCGCCTGATTGGGCAGCGCGGAAGGCAGTTGCTGTACGTTGCGGGTGCAACACGTCGATCTTTCT
>JAJZIF010000263.1 GCA_021810735.1 Acidobacteriota bacterium | reverse complement strand
AAGCACGAAAGCGCGCCGAGCAAAAAGAGAGTGAGCGCCATCATGCGCCACACTTGCGCCTCGCCGGGAAGACCCGGCTCGTTGGAGCCATGGGTCCAGGACATGCCGAAGGAAGCGAGCGCGAAAACGATCAGCGCGGCCGAGAGTATGTAGAGGTTACGGGACATGGGCGTGACGCGCGGATGCCTCCCACGCACCCGCTCTTTCCCCATGGTAGCAGCAGAATCCGGCTGGTTGAATGTGAGCGCCGTCACCGAATACCGACCATGCCTCGGGTGGATTCGATCAGCTTTGCCGGGTCATACCCCACGCCTTTTTTGAAGACAATATCCACGTGCTCGACAGCGGAAATGTCTTTCGCCGGATCGCCGGTTACAACGACCAGGTCGGCTTGTTTGCCCGCGGCAATCGTACCGATACGGTCCTCGCGCCCCAAATATTTCGCGCCATTCTGCGTGTAAATTTGGATCGCCTGCTCCGGCGTAAAGCCCGCCTCCACGAGAAGTTCGAGGTTGCGCTGATCTCCGAATCCCGGCAACACGGCGCCGTATCCGGTGGGGTCGCAGCCCGCCATCAGCAGACCGCCGGCGGCAACAAACTCGCGCTCAAACTGCATTTCTTTTTTCATCAGCACCGGCATGATGGACTTGTCTGCGTGTTCGGCAATCAGCGCCCTGGTCTGCAGCACACTCGTCCACACCTGCGGCATCATCGAATCTTTTTCCCGCAAAAGAATTGCCAGGGGCGGGCGGTTCGGCGCCGACATCTCAAATACAGAGAGGGTCGACGTAACAGCTACATGATGGGCCACCAGGTCGTGAATCATTGCCATTACAGGAGCGCTCGTCATGTCCAACTTGGCTGCCATCTCCTGGCCCGCAGCCCGATCCTCCGGGCACAATCCCGGTTTCTTACCAGAATAAAATTCAGTGTCCACAACGATGCCATGTTCCAGGTTATCGATCCCCATGTCTGCTGCCTGAGTAAATCCCACGGAGCAGAGATGTCCAGTTATCTTCAGCCCATGCGCATGCGCAGCGTCAATAGCGGCCTTCAACTCGTCCGGCGTAATGAACATATATGCCTTGAACGAGGTGGCACCTTCGTCAGCCCAGTAATTGACTGTGCGGGTGGCGTCGGCAGGGCCGGAAAGCTGGTGCAGCTGAGGAATGAGAGGGTCTGGACCGTCGAGATAAGGGCCTGTGACGCCGAAATCCGGTCCCGGCTTTAGGCCCCTGTCGATGGACCGCTTGATGTTCAGATCGGCATACGGCTCAATGCTGCCAGTCGTGCGTGCTGTCGTAACACCAGCGGCGAGATAGAGCCGCGGACCGGTCTGAAACATTTCTCCGCCGACCAACTCACGCAGGGCCGCACTACCCGGTTCCACATAAAACAGATGCTCATGCATGCCCACCAGGCCGGGATACACAGTATCGCCGTGCAGGTCGAGAACCTTCGCCCCAGCGGGAATCTTCGCGCTGGCGCTCGGGCCGATAGAAGCAATCTTGCCATGGTCGAGTACGGCGGTCTGATCGGGCAGCGGCGCGGCCCCCGTGCCGTCGATAATCCCCACGTGAGTGAGTGCAATCACGGGATCGGACACAGAGATATACGGTGCCAGCGGAGATTTCGCCGTCTGCGCGAAACCTGTAAACGAAACCGTCGTCAGACAAGCGGTCGCAAGGAACGTGAGCAAAGATCGCATCGGCACAGAGCCTCTTCGATGGATTTAACGGAATGAACCATGCTCGACGGCGGACAAAAGCTTTGTCAAGGCATTTCCAGGCGGCGACAAGCGGTTACGCGAAAAATTCCCGCACATCTTCCAGGCGCTGCGTCACTCGATAGGGCGGCAGACTCTCCATAAATACATGGCCGTAACGCTGGCGTTGGAGGCGCGGGTCCAACAGTACCAGCACGCCGCGGTCGTTCAAGGACCGAATCAGGCGGCCAAAGCCCTGTTTCAGCGCGATCACAGCGGAGGGGATTTGATATTCGGCGAATGCGTTGCCGCCATCGGATTCGATTGCCTTCATGCGCGCGGCGACCACGGGATCGCTGGGCACGGCAAATGGAAGCTTGTCGATAATGACGCAGCTGAGTTGCTCGCCCTGGACGTCTACACCTTGCCAAAACGAGGATGTCCCAAGCAATACTGCGTTGGGCGTGATGCGAAACTCTTCCAGCAGTGCGTTGCGTGGCGCGGTACCCTGCAGCAACAGGGGAAATCCAATGCGTGCGATCAACTGCTCGTGTACCTGCCGCATTTGGCTGTAGCTGGTGAACAGGCAGAAGGCGCGGCCGCGGGTGATTTCGAGAATCTCGCAGATTTTATTCACCGCAGCGAGGGTAAACCCAGCATCGCGAGGATCGGGCATGTCGGGCGGCAGATATAACAGTGCTTGCTCGCCATAGCGGAAATGCGATGGCACGACGAGCTGCCGCGCGCCGGTGAGACCAAGGCGGCGTTGAATGTGGTCGAAGTTTCCCTGCACCGTCAGCGTCGCCGAAGTGAGCACGACCGACGGAATGGATTCAAACAAATCATTGGAAAGCAGGGAGGCAATCTCAATCGGCGTGGCCTGCAGCCAGGTGTTGCTGCCAGCTTGTCTCATGCCGGTGGAACTGCGTCGCTCGATCCAGAACACGAATCCGCGATCTGTCGATTCCAGCAGAAACGTCAGTTGGCTGGCGAGATCGGCCGTACGTTTTTTCAGGCCGCTCGCCTCTTCCACGCCGCGCAGGCGTTCCAGTTCGCCGGTGAGTCGTTCGAGCGCATTGACAAGGCCGAGATAGACATCGCCGGACTGCTCCAGGAACTCTTCCCGATCCGCGAAAGGCATGCGTCCTTCCGCGCCTTTCGGCTCCGGAAGCGCAGCGAAGAACATGCGCCCACGCTCGCGGACCAGTTCGGCAGCGGCGGTGAGCGATGCGGACAAGGATTTCTTGGCGCGCAGCAGAATTTCCACGTCGCGGGCCAATTCTTCAAATCGCAGATTGCTGATGTTCACGCCGAAGTAGCTGGATGCTATCTCTTCCAACTCGTGCGCTTCGTCAAAGACGACGGCTGCGGCTTCTGGCAGCACGCCTGCGTCGGGCGCATTCTGGGCTTGCCTGCGAATGGCCATGTCCGCGAAGAACAAGTGATGATTGACGATCACGATATCGCTTTCGAGCGCTCGCCGTCGCATCTGGGTAATGAAGCAAGGCTCGTAGTTGGGGCAGGAGGAGCCTAGGCAAGCTTCTCCACGCGCGTCGAGACGGCCCCATAGCGGGCTGTTCTCGGGGATCGTCGTCAGTTCGGCGCGGTCGCCGTGTTCCGTCGTTGTCTCCCAGTCGCGAATGATATTGAACTGATCGACCATGTCGATGCCGGTCAGGATGGGCTGATCGCACAGCGCATAGAGCTTGTGGCGGCAAAGATAATTTCCGCGCCCTTTCATGTAGCTGACCCGCAACGGGCCGAGCAGCGACTCAAGAAATGGGATGTCCTTGAAGAAAATCTGCTCCTGCAGATTTCGCGTTCCGGTGGAAATGATGACGCGCTGGCCCAGGCGCAGCGCGGGTAGGAGGTAGGCGAGCGTTTTGCCGGTGCCTGTGCCCGCCTCGACAATCAAATGACGTTTTTCCGTGAAGGCGCGCTCCATAGCGCGTGCCATTTCCAACTGGCCGGGCCGGTATTCGTAGGGCAATCCAGAGCGCGACAAGATACCGCCGGGCGAGAAAAATTCTTCCAGCCGGGGCAGCTTGCGAGCGGTCGAGGATTCCGTGGCGGATGGTGGGGGCAAGGGCGAGAAGCACTCCAAATACTGCTTGTTCCTATAATAGAGAAGCAGGGCGGTTTTCCCACGTTCTGGAGCAGCGCCGTTCCCATCCTATGACTCCCATAAAAAAAGGCACCCAATCCGGATCGCGCAATCGCCGACGCCGGAATCCCTCCGCGGACGCACGCTGGCCGTTGGTTGCAATTGTTGGCCGTCCGAATGTGGGCAAGTCGACGCTGTTCAATCGTCTCACGCGTTCTCGCCGTTCCATTGTCGGCGACGAACCGGGAATTACCCGCGACCGCATCTACGGGGTGGTGGAATGGGCGGGACGACACGCGCGGCTGGTCGATACGGGGGGCGTTCTGCCTTCGGACCAGGAATTTATCCCGGCGGAAATTTTTCGCCAGGCAAAGGTTGCGTTCGATGAAGCCGCCGCCGTGGTGATGGTGGTCGACGGGCGCACGGAGCTGGCCGCTCCTGACATGGAACTGGCGCGACTGCTGCTGCGCCTGGGCAAACCGCTGATTCTGGCTGTGAACAAGATGGATGTCGAGTCGTTGCTGGCGCAGGCGGAAAACTATCGCCAGCTCGGTTTCAAGGAGATGGCGCCGGTTTCCGCCGAGCACGGCACGGGGATTGGCGATCTGCTGGACGCCATGTTCGCGGTGCTGCCGGTGGACGATTTCGCTGCGGAAGATGACGACGAGGAACCTGTCGCAGCGGGTAACGGCGAGCCGGAAGAAATTTTGCCCGAGGGTGAGGAAGAGACTCCATCGGTTCCCGCGAAGGCCCCGGATGAGGTCAACGTGGCCATCATCGGCAGGCCCAACGTGGGCAAAAGCACGCTATTGAATGCATTGACCGGAACGGCGCGGGCCATTGTTTCGCCGATTGCCGGGACAACGCGGGATGCCGTGGATGAGCTGGTGGAACGCGACGGACAGAAATTTCGCTTCATCGATACGGCGGGAATTCGTCGCAAGGGAAAGACGCACGAGATGGCTGAAAAACTCTCTGTGCTGATGGCGCGCAAGCATCTGGAAGCCGCGGATGTATCGCTGCTGGTGGTCGACGCAACGGCTGGCGTGCTGGCGGCGGATGCCACGATTGGCGGCTACGCGCATGAGAGCGGCCGGTCGATGGTGATCGTTGTGAACAAATGGGACCTGGTGACCACGAAACGGACCGATGGCAAGCCGTCCGCAGACCGCAAAGCTTTTGAGGAACAATTACGATACGCGCTGAAGTTTTTGGCCTATGTTCCGGTGATTTTCGTTTCCGCCGCGGAAGGCGAGAACATCGAGCAGGTCTTTGCCACGGTGGTTCGAGTCGCTGCCGAACGGCAGAAGCGCGTGGGGACTGGCCAAATGAATCGATTCCTGGAGCGGGTGGATTTTGAGCGCGCACCGGTGCCGATGTCCAGAAGAATGCGCATCCTATATATGACGCAGGCCGGGGTCGCTCCGCCGACGTTCGTGCTGTTCACGGACCGAGACGTGAAGCTGCATTTTTCTTACGAGCGGTTTCTGGAAAACCAGATTCGTGAAGCTTTCGGCTTTGAAGGCTCGCCGATCCGCTTCAAGATACGGGCGCGCAAGCCACGCTCGCAGCGATAGAGCATTTTTGATCCAGCGCGAAAAGAAGGCAAATATATCCTCGGAGTTCTTAGCCGGGCGGGGAGATATTCACACGACCGCACGGGTCGCCGCGGCGATGAATTTGCTATCCTGAGCAGTATGCCGGACAAGAAAACACTTCTCAGCCAACCCATTGAACATATCGACATCAAGCAGCATGACGTGCGCGCTCTGGTGGACGCCATGCATTCCATGGCCTATTCTTCCCGCGACCTGGCGCGCGCGGCGGAGATTTACGAGCGGATGCTGCGCGACCGGGAATGCGGCGTGATTTTGTGCCTGGCGGGATCGCTGATCAGCGCGGGTCTGAAGCAGATTTTCGTCGACCTGGTGCGCAACAACATGGTGGACGCCATTGTTTCGACGGGCGCCAATATTGTCGATCAGGATTTCTTTGAAGGGCTGGGTTTTCGGCACTACAT
>JAJZIF010000262.1 GCA_021810735.1 Acidobacteriota bacterium | reverse complement strand
GAGTGGTGCTGGACCTGGCCGCCTCTTACATCATCGCCATGACGGTCGTGCCGCTATTTTGCGCCAAATTCATCGTGATCGAAGGGCATGCGGAGCCGAATGGTGAGCATGCGTCCGAAAACGCGGAGAATGCAGATCCCGCTGAACTGGCGATTGAGGTACGGGAGGAGGAGGAACGCCACGAGGCGCGCGCGCGCCTTTCCCCGTTCCAGTACGTGGTGGGCCGCTTCAATGACTTTTTCCACTGGATTCAGTCCCGGTATGACCGAGCAATCCTGGTCTGTCTAGAACGCCCGGTGGTAGTGACGCTCGCGTTTAGCGCATTTGTGGTTTGCAGTTTCGCCCTGTACCCATTTTTGAATCTGGCGTTCTTTCCGCGCACCGATCCTGGCCAGTTCGTCATCAACTTCAAGGCTCCGCCAGGAACTCGCCTGGAACTGACGGACCAGTATTCCGCGCGAATTGAACAGGTGATCCGGCAAGTGGTGGCCCCGTCCGACCTGAACATGATCGTCTCGAATATCGGCGTCTACCCCGATCTGTCCGCCATTTACACCACCAACACAGCCATGGACAATGCCTTCGTCCAGGTAAGCCTGAAAGAAGACCACAAGGTCGGCAGCTATGCCTATATGACACGCGTTCGCGAGCGTCTCGGCCGGGAAATGCCGGAGGTGCAGACCTATTTCCAGACCGGCGGCCTGGTCGATTCGGTGGTCAACCAGGGCAAGCCGGCGCCGTTCGACATCAAGGTCAACACCATGGACTTGGAGGCTGGTTATGCGGTGGCGCAGCAGATCGCCACAAGAGCCAGAAAATTGAATCTGGTCAGCGACGTACTGATTCCCCAGGACATCGACTATCCTGGATTGCAACTGAATGTGAACCGCCAAGAGGCGGCGATCCTTGGTCTGACCGAAGAGAATGTAGTCAACGGCGTGATCACGGCGCTGACCTCCAACGGGATGATCGCACCCAGCTACTGGATCGATCCCAAGTCGGGCAACAATTACATGCTGACCGTGCAGTACTACGACAGCCAGATCCAGAGCCTGAAGGACTTCAAGGAAATCCCCCTGCGGGCGTCCCTGCCCGTTCACCCGGAAATGCACGGCGCCTCAACGGGAATCGATACGCCGGCCCCACCGCATGACAACATCGTTCCACTCGAAGCGGTTGCGGATGTCAAATATATCAATACGCCGACTGTGGTCGACCACTATCAACTGCGGCGGGTCTTCGACGTGTACATTATGCCGAAGACTGAGGATCTAGGCCGGGTTGGCAAACAGATACAGCAAATTGTCGATGGAGTCCACCCGCCGCAAGGCACGCTGGTCAGCATTACGGGCTCGATCAACGACATGAAGGACTCATTCCGGAGCTTCGCCATCGGATTGACTCTCTCGGTGGTCCTCGTCTACCTGGTCCTGATGGCGCAATTCGCATCGCTGTCCGATCCCTTCATTATCCTTCTTGCGGTGCCGCCCGGCATGTCTGGTGTGCTGCTGTTCCTGCTGGTGACCGGAACGTCGCTGAACATCATGTCCCTGATGGGCTGCCTGATGATGACCGGAATTGTGGTATCAGACAGCATTCTGATCGTGGACTTCATTGGGATACAGAGAGGTGAGGGAAAGCCTCTGAAGGTAGCAATCGGCGAGGCATGTCGAGTACGTTTGCGGCCCATCATGATGACCACGCTGGCCACCGCGCTTGGCCTGATTCCAATGGCGCTGGGACTGGAAGCCGGCAGCGAGCAGTATGCTCCGCTGGCCCGCGCAATTCTGGGTGGCCTGACAGTATCCGGAGTGGTTACTGTCTTCCTGGTACCCACGGTCTATTACCTGATCCACCGCAAGCATGAAGGTGAGTCCGGCAACAGAACGACACCGGACTTGGAGGCACGGGCATGATGCAAAACCGCAACCTTTATCCGCTGTTTGCCGCACTGGCGATCATTTTCCTCTGGGACAGTGCGCAAGGTTTACAGGCGCAAAAACTGGCCGATGCGCCTTCCGCCGTGATGTTGAGCAGAAACATTGAACAGCAAAATCTGGAGGCGGCTCCAGTGGCTCCGCATGCGTCCGCTATGCCGGGGGACACGCTCTCGCAACCGCCTTCGCAAGACGCGCTGCTCAAAATCACAGCGCAAGGGCGCGTGTCTTCGATTCCGCAGCAGCTAACGCTGCAGGAAGCCGAGCAGATCGCGATTCGGAACAATCCGCGGGTCCGCGTGGGCCAGTTGCTGGCGCGTGCGCAGCATCAAGTCTATCGCGAGACGCGGTCCAACTATCTGCCGCAGGTAGATGGCGGAGCGGTCAGCGCGAAGGCCGACACAGGCAGTCGGTTCACTTTCGATGGATTGCGATCCACGCGACTGATCACACACGTTGGAGGCGGACTGGATTTCCACCAATTGCTGACGGATTTCGGCCGCACTTCCAACCTGATTGCGTCTTCCAAACTGTATGAGAAAGCGCAAAATGCCCAGGCTATGGCCAGCACCTTGGATGTCGTCCTCATCACCGACCAGGCATTTTACAACGCGCTGGAAGCGCAGGCATTGGTGAAAGTCGCCCTACAGACTGTGGACACACGGCAAACCACGGACCAGCAGATTACTGAGCTGACCAGGAACAAGCTGCGTTCCACCATCGACCTCGCGTTTGCCGATGAAAATCTGGCGCAGGCGCAATTGCTGCTGCTCGATGCTCAGACGCAATATAGCAACGATGTCAACGCTCTCACGTCCGTGCTTGGTTTCGATCGCCCCATGTCCTATACCCTGATCGAAACCGGCGGCGATGTGCCTTTGCCGCCGCCCGATCAAGATCAATTGGTTCAGATGGCGCTCAAGCAGAGGCCGGACCTGATGGCGCTGGACTACGACCAGCAAGCGGCGAAAAAATACAGCCGCGCGGAGTGGGAACAACTGATGCCGACCTTGAGCGCCATGGGAGTGGTAGGCGGCACGCCCATTCGCGATGACAAGTATTTCACCAGCAATTGGTTTGGCGGGGTCGGAGCCAATCTCGAAGTTCCGATCTTCAACGGGTTTCGTTACACCTCGGAAGCGGAAGAAGCCGATGACCGCGCGAAAGCCGCACAGGAAAATCTGCGCGATCTGCGCGATCGGATCGTGCGCGATGTGCGCGACGCATGGCTACAAACGAATACCTCTTACCAGAAAATCGCAGTTACAGAAAAGCTTCTCAAAGCGTCGAACATGGGACTGGATTTGGCCCAAGCCCGCTACAAACTGGGACTCAGTTCCATCGTTGAATTAAGCCAGTCTCAATTGGATCAAACCCAGGCCTCCATTGAAAACGTCAATGCTCAATATGAATACCAACTCTCTCTGGCGGCGCTGAATTATCAACTGGGCAATTTGCCGTAAAGCGGCTTTCCTCGCTTTGGATACAATCAGCCCATGCAGCTAACAGAACTGGCAAGATTGTTGAACGCGCGTCTGGAAGGCAGCCTGGAGAACCCGACGCCTGGGACGACGGAAGTGACAGGCGTGGCCGGGATCGAGGAAGCGGACGCGCATCATGTTACCTTTGTCGCCAATCCGAAATATGCCGCCCTGGCACGAACGGCAAAGGCCGCTGCTGTACTGGTGACGGATGACTTTCCGGCGATTTCAGCAGCCACCTTGCGGACGTCCAATCCCTATCTGGCCTTCGCCCGTGCCATTGAGATTTTCTATCGGGCGCCCTCCTATGCCGCCGGAATTCATCCAGCCGCCATCGTCCATCCCACGGCCAAACTGGGCCGCGATTGTCACATCGGCGCGTATGCGGTCGTTGAAGCGAATGTGGAAATCGGCGATGCCGCGGTGCTGCTGCCTCACGTCGTGATCTATCCCAACGTTCGCATAGGCAATCATTTTTTTGCGCACTCCCATGCCGTCGTGCGCGAGGGTTGCCGCTTGGGCGACCATGTGGTGCTGCAAAACGGGGCCGTCATCGGGGCGGATGGGTTCGGCTTCGCGAAAGACGACGAAGGCCGCTGGTATAAGATTCCTCAATCCGGTCCGGCGGTCCTGGAAGATCGCGTAGAGGTGCAGGCCAACGCGTGCATTGACCGCGCCAGCGTAGGAGAAACGCACATCGGTGCGGGCGTGAAGGTAGACAACCTGGTGCAGGTGGGCCATGGATGCACGGTGGGCGAGAATACGCTGCTGTGCGCGCAGGCCGGACTGGCTGGCTCGTCGCACCTGGGACGCAATGTGATTCTGGCCGGACAGGCCGCCGTGGCCGGACACTGCTCTATCGGCGATGGATCGGTACTGACGGCACAAAGTGCCGTCTCGCACGATGTACCGCCTGGAAAAGTGATGAGCGGTTCGCCGGGCCTGGATAACCGCCTTTGGCTGCGCTGCATTACCGCATACAGCCGCCTGCCGGAGATGTTGAAATTGATGCGCAAGCTGGCGAACGCGAAGGAAGAGTAGCCGAGGGAGTTCGGCGACCATTCGCTGATTGATTCAGACAGCATCTACACTGGAGCCATGCCTAAAGTGCCTGGATTGTGTAGTTGTTTCTCGCTTGTTGGCTTGGCGACCATTGTGCTGCTGGCGGGATGTCGTTCCGCGCTCGTCGACACGAGCGTCATCAACTCGGGGACAACAGTGCTGCACAACATTGAGGTGGATTATCCCAGCGCCAGCTTTGGGATTTCCAGTCTCGCGCCAGGAGAAACATTTCACTATCGCTTCCAAATCCAGGATGCAGGCCGCATGAAAGTCGAGTTTTCCGATAGCTCAGAGAACCCTCATTCCGGTAAAGGGCCGTATGTGGCGCAGGGTCAGCAGGGAACGCTCACCATTACGTTGGATGGGAGTGGGAAAAACGATTGGGCACCCCACCTTCAACCTGCCGTGCCCACGCCCGCGGGCGAATGACCAGGCTGCTTATCGCATGTGAAGCGGCAGCTCAAATGGACTGTACTGGGACCAGGGTCAGGTCTTCGACCAGACCGACTTCCTTCTGCACAAAAGGCTCGGCATAGCGCACGCCCCCCAGCATTCCGTAAAAACGCGCCAGCGCGAAGGTACGCTCGCGTATCTCTTCCTGGGGAACAAATATCTGGCCGCCCGAGGACTGATTTTCATATTGCGAGCGATACGCCATCAAGGATTCAAACCTGGGCTCGACATGCGCGGTGATGTCCACGACAAAGCTCGGCCGAACATCCGCATACAGACTTGCGTAAACGATTTTGAAAGGCCGATGCGGAGGCGCGTCAGTTTCCACCTTGGCGAGTCCGGCGGCAAAGCAGGCTTCGTATCCCAGCGTTGCAGCCTTGGCATGGTCTGGATGTCGCGCCTGCCAATAGGGCAGGATCACCACACGGGGCCGCGCCTGACGCAGAACGCTCGCAATCTTCAGCCGGCTTTCCCAGTTATTTTCAAGACGGCCATCGGGAAGATCCAGCGCCTGGCGCCATGCCACGCGAAGGATGCGGCCAGCCTCCTCGGCTTCTGACGCACGTTCCGCCGCGGAGCCGCGTGTGCCAGCTTCCCCCGCCGTCAAATCGAGGATCGCGGTGCGCAGACCAACCGCTGAGGACTGCAGCAGCGTTCCTCCGCAGGTCTGCTCCACATCGTCACGATGGGCTGCTATGGCGAGAATGTCGACCGGCTGGATCATGACGTTCGATCAAGGAAAACTTCGATGCCACATAGTTCACTGGATGCGCAATTGATTCAAAAAGAAGCGGTCCAACCCTTCGGCCCAGCCTGCGATCAATCGGCGGCGTTCGATATGGCATCCATATATGCGACGTCAAAGGCGGTTCCTTGCACCGTCACGTATTCGTTTGTCAGTTCCGAGCCTGCCGTATAAGGCGTTCTCTGATATG
>JAJZIF010000261.1 GCA_021810735.1 Acidobacteriota bacterium | reverse complement strand
AAATAGCAATCTGCCGGAAAATTGCGGGGGCGGCGGATGGACATAGATCAACCAGAGCAGGAAGAGGACGGCCCCCGCGCTGAGCAGCACAATTCCGGCGATGGGAGCGCGTGAACCAGTCGGCGTACTCGGAGTTACGGTTGGCACTGGTTTGAATTCCTCATGCCGCTCTACGCGGCCGGCTTGTTGGTGCGGCGATTCACCACCGCCCACGATCCGACAAACACCACCGCGCAAAATGCCAGCGTGACGATCAAATTGATCTCAGGGGAAAAGGTCGTGACCTCGGCGGGGAACAGGCCGTTGCGAAGCGCGTCCACACCGTAGGTGAGCGGATTCAGCAGCATTACCAGGCGCAGCCAGCCAGAAGCGCCGCTGGCCGGAAACAGCGCGCCGGAGAGCAGCCACAACGGGATCAGGACCAGATTGATGATGGCATGGAAGGCCTGCGTCGAGTCCATCGGCCACGCAATGATGAAGCCGAGCGCCGTCAGTGCAAAGGACGTGAGCGCGATAATCGCCATGGCGTACAAAATGTCGAGCGGACTGGCATGGACGCCGGCCAGCGGTGAAAATACCAGAAAAACCCATCCCTGGATGGCGGCCAGCGTCGCTCCGCCGAGAACTTTGCCGAGCACAATGGCGGAACGGCTGATGGGCGCGGCCAGCACTGAGAGCAGAAAGCCCTCGTTGCGGTCCTGAATCAGCGACATCATGCTGAAGATGGCGGTGAACAGCACGATCATGATGATGGCGCCGGGAAAAAAGTAGCTCAAATAATGCGATGAGTCGGCCGCAGCGGTAGAAGCAGTGCCGTGGCTTTGGAAGGTCTTCGAAAATCCCGAGCCCAAGACCAGCCAGAACAGCAGCGGGGAAGCGATGACGCCGACCACGCGCGCCTTCTGGCGATAGAAGCGGACCAGTTCGCGCCGCCAGAGAGAATAGGCGGGCGTCCAAAGGCTGGCGGAGAGGGAACTCTTCACAGGCGCGAGATGCGCGGTAGCGGTAGCCATTACGATTTCTCCTCGTCTTGATCGAGCCAAAAGCGATGGCCGGTATGTTGGATGAACACATCTTCCAGACTCGGCTTCGATACCGAGACCGAGACGATTTCGCCGGGGAAAGCTTCGACCACTTCCGTCAGAAAGCGATGTCCCTGCTCGCGTTCGACGCGAACCGCGTTTCCAACCATCACAGGGGCGACGGCGAATCGCGCGGCGATGCGCGCTCCCAATGCGTTGGCGGCGTCTGGCGTCGCGGTTTCAAACTGCACGATGTCGCCGCCAATTTTCGCCTTCAACTCCGCCGGGCTGCCCAGAGCGACCAGTTTGCCTTCGCTCAGAATGGCGAGCCGATCGCAATGTTCGGCTTCTTCCATCAGGTGGGTGGTCACCAGCACGGTGACGCCCTGCTGATCGCGCAGAATGCGCAGATAGTTCCACAGGTCGATGCGCGCGCCGGGATCGAGGCCGGTGGTGGGTTCGTCGAGCAAGAGCACGGAGGGCGAATGAATCAGTCCTTTGGCCAGTTCCACGCGGCGCTTCTGGCCGCCGGAAAGCGTTTCGACCAGGTCGTTCTTTCGGTCTGTTAAACCAACGCGATCCAGCACTTCTTTCGAGCGGGACTTTAAGTGCGAGCCGCTCAGCCCGTAGAGATGGCCCTGGTGCATCAGATTCTCGCCGACCGTCAGTTTCACATCCAGACTGGTTTGCTGAAAGACGATGCCAGTCCGAAGGCGAACCTGGTTGGGCGCGGTGGCCACATCGAATCCGGCGATGCGGGCGTGGCCGCCGGTGGGAACCATCAACGTGGAAAGAATGCGGAACAGAGTGGTTTTGCCGCTGCCGTTCGGTCCCAGGAGGCCAAAGATTTCCGCCGGTCGAACGTCGAAGGTCAGGCCATCGAGCGCCAGCCGGGAGCCGTAATCGTGCGATAGCCAATCGAGTTGGATGGGCGACTGTCCGGCGATTTCGATCGCTGGCGCGCCTGCCGTCGCGGCGCTGGCGGCATGGGTCTGTTGGATTGTGGCCAAGGTGTTATCCCCTCCTGGTGGCATTCAGCATAAGCACTGCCAGAAGCAGCGGCAAATACGTCACACTGACTTTCAGCAGCGCGCGCGCGTAGAGCCGCGATGCGCTGTCTGAGGATCGGGTGATGCGAGTGAATCGAATCGTGTAGGCCAAGTACCAGAGGCCCAGCAACAGAGCGCCTGCCCAATAGATACGTCCCGCGATGTGCAGGTAATAGGGGGCGAGACTGATGGGGATGATCAGGACGGCATAGATCAGCGACACGGCGGCGGTCGACCATCCGTCCGGCTGCACGACGGGGAGCATACGAATGCCGGCGCGGGCATAGTCCTCGCGGTAGAGCCACGCGATCGACATGAAATGCGGAAACTGCCAGAGGAACAGAATGGCAAACAACGCAACCGCGGGCCATTCAATGCTGCCGCGGGCCGCTGTCCAGCCGATCAGCGGCGGCATGGCGCCGGGAAACGCGCCAACGAAGGTTGCCATCGACGTGAAGCGCTTGAGCGGTGTGTAGATGCCGACGTAGACGACCGCTGTCATCAGCGTCAGCGTGCCGGTAATCGGATTGGTGCGTACTACCAGCCACAAAGATCCGGAAATGATGGCGAGCATTCCGATCAGCACGCCGTAGCCCAGGCCGAGCCTGCCTGTCGCCAGCGGCCTTTGCGCCGTTCGTATCATCAGGGCGTCCGTACGCCGCTCCAGCGCCTGATTCAGGGCGCTTGCGCCGCAGGAGACCAGGGCCACCCCGATCAGGGTATCCAGCATGGTGAAATTGAAGGAATCGATCCCCGACTGTGCCGCGCCCAGGTAATAGCCAGCCCACGCGGTCATCACGACCAGCGCTGTCACCCGCAACTTGAAGATCGCAATGGTATCGCTGACCAGGCTCCGCCACCCATGCGCGATACTGGGATGCGCCGCTCCCGCCTCGCGGGTGGAAAGGTTGCCGGGACCGGATAAAACAGTAGGCAGACTGCCAGGTGGAAGTCCGCTCGGCTCAAGTTCCGATGGTGTTTGTGTGACCGCAGTCACCATACTGTCTCACTCCGGCAACCAGCAGGGAGGCCAGCCCGAACGTCTGCTCGGTAAAAGAAAGAGCTGGATAACCATCCGCGTTGGAACGAATTGGATTGGAACGACTGGGGGTAGTACAAAAATCTGGGCACGCTTCAGGATAACAAACGGAGGGCAACATTCGGTTCCGAGAGACGGGGGTGAGTTGACCGTCTCCATAATCACTTTTGCCGACCTGCTGCTCGATGCCGGATTGGGATTCCATTGCGGGAACAAAAGTAACCTTTTATAAGGTAACTATAGTTACAGGAAAATTTTTTATTGCATTACTCTTTGTTGCGTTACTATAAGGCACTGTCGGACGCGATTCATCCAGAGTATTTCGATGGCAAATATGGAGAGTTCAATTATGTCAATAATAAAAAGAATGCAAAAGCGCGTACTGAATGTTATGGGCATGGCAGGGCTGTGCGCCCTGCTCGGTTGCAGTTCCTCCGGCCCAACGGCATCCACAATGTCCTCAGCGACACCCATGGTCGTTACGGTCAGCGATGCGCCGCTCGGCAATATTCTGTCCGCGAAGGTGACGATTTCCGCTATCGGCCTGAGCACGGGCAGCGGAGGCAGTACTGTCTCTTTGGTGACGCAGCCGGTGACAGTGGAACTCTCCAGTCTTGGCGCCGTGCAGGAACCCATCGAGATCACCAATCTTGCTTCCGGCACGTATAACTCCGCGACTGTGACCGTGTCGTCGGCGCAGGTCACGTATATCAGCAGTTCCGGTCAGGTGACGATGGCAACAGCGACCCTGAGCCAGCCCACCATTACGGTGGCGCTCGCGCCCGCTCTCAATGTAAGCGGCCAGGGTGAGGTCCAGTTGCGACTTGCATTCAACCTGGCGCAGTCCTTCAGTGTATCTGGCAGTACGGTCACCTTCACGCCGGCCATCAACACGGCGGCAGCGCAGGTCAGCGCGGAGAATAGTAGCGACCGGGAGGTTGAGGTGAGCGGTCAGGTGATCAGCGTGAGTTCATCCTCCATCACGGTGCAGTCCGGCGATTCAGGAAAGCAGTTCTCCTTCACAATCAATGGCTCTACTCGATTCCCCAATGGCGTGACGGCGAGTTCGATCCAGACGGGATCGATTGTGCAAGTGCAAGGACAGACGCAAACAGACGGCAGTTTGCTGGCCCTGATGATTACCCCGGAATCGACTGAGAATTCCTCGGGTCAGCAGGAAGATGGGGCCAAAGGCATTATTGTGAGCGTGACGAAAAATAGCTCCGGTGCGGTCACTGCATTCACGATGGTGCCGCGAGAGTACTTTGGAACCGCATCGAGCAGCGCATCTCTGAACGTAGCCTTGTCCTCTTCGACAACGTACGGAATTCCTGAAGATGCGCAACAATCCGGAGTGGTTTCGACCGCATTCACGGCTGCCGAAATCTTTCCGGGCCAGTCGGTGGTCGTTACCGGGGCAGCAGGCAGCTCGGGCACATTGAATGCGCAGCAGGTGATGCTGGCGGCAGAGAGTATTCCGGGCACTCTGGTGGCTACGCCCCAAGGCAGCAGTCCCGACTTCACTTTCGCGCTGACGCTGGCCAGTTCCTCGTATTTGACCACGTATGACAGCCTTGCGTCGCTCAACGTTTCCACCAGCCAGGCCACGGAGTACGGCAATGGCTTAAGCGCTTCCTCGTTTGCCGTGCTGGCCGCAGGCGCCAGTGTGGAGACCCATGGATACCTGCTCCAGAACAGCGGTGGGAACTTCGTATTGTATGCTTCGGAGATCGCTCAGGTGGAATCCCCGGAATCCCCTGAAAGCGGAAGTGGCGGAGGAAATTAGAGAGGATTTAAAGTTTGGACAGTTTTTGTGGCAGGGAGTCATTCTGAACCTTTCGGCTACGCTCAGGGCAGGCTCCACGCAGCGAAGTGAGGAATCCAGAGGATAAGCGCATAGTGAACTTTTCCATCCCCTTCTGGATTCTTCGCTGCGCACAGAATGACATCTCATTTTTGAATGCGGTATCTGTATAGCCGCCATAGGCGCGGGAAATCCACTCCAGTTTTCGGTCGGGCCTAACGGGGCAGCGGGCCGCTGGCGCCAATCATGTCGTGGGGGCCAGGATCGCTGGCGGCATGGATGATGTATTCGTCCACGAGGACAGCGACCAGCACAGCAGTGGGGACGGCCACCAAAGCTCCGGCGACCCCAGCCAGGCTCACTCCCATCAGCAGGGCGATGAAGACAGCGGTTCCGGCGAGGTCGACTCGTGCCTGCATGATGCGCGGAGTCAGGAAGCCATTTTCAATCTGCACGTAGATCAGCTCAAAAATAAGCACTCCCAGCATTTTTTCCCAGGAATCGCTCGCTGCCACCAGCATGGCAATCGAGGTGCTGACCAGCGCGCCAACAACCGGAATAATGTTGAAAGCTCCCATCAGCACTGCCAGGGCGAACGCATATCGCAATCGCATGGCTCCAAACACGATGGCGCTCAATACTCCCAGGATCAACATCAGGGCCAACTGCCCCAGCAACCATCCTCCCATCCGTAGGGCTGCCTGGCGAAGGGTTTCGTCGAGCCGCGTGCGGCGTGGTGACGGAACCAGGGACAGAAACCAGTGATAGACATGCTCGCCTTCCGCCAGGAAGTAGATCGTAAGAACGATCCCGGTAATAATTTCAAAAAATTTGGCAGCCCAGTCACTGACAGAAGAGATAAATGTGCCCGCATGCTGGGTCACATCTTGTTTCAGCTTGACTTCAATGACGCCCACATCCATGTCACGGATGACTGGCAGTGCTTCCATTTTTTTCAAAA
>JAJZIF010000260.1 GCA_021810735.1 Acidobacteriota bacterium | reverse complement strand
TCCTTCTACCCCTGCCGCTACAACGTCACATCGTCCGCGTCCATCAGGTTCCTGTCCGCCGCCGCGCGGCTCCAGCCAATCCTGAAGTCCCTCACGTTGTGCAGCGAAAACACCCCGTCCTTCTGTTTCGGAGCGGTAATCGCAAAAAAGTCTGCCCGTTCCACGTGATCCAGGTAGAATCCCGGCCTTGCATCCGGCTGGCCCAGCGCCAGCTCCACGTGGCTCATTTCCAGGTTCTTCAGGTGCCGGATGAAAAACCCGTACGCCGGCGTCTCCCCAAACATCGTCGGCTCCGGATATCCGGCAATCTTTTCCGGTGGCTCCGGCACTTCGCTCGTCTCGCCGCCGCGCGTCTCAATGTAGATGTTCGACAGCTTCACATCCTCAATGTTGTGCCCAGGAATCCCGCTCAGCGTCGAAGTCCACTTCGAACGCGCTCCGTAACAGTCAAGGTTACTGATCAGCACTCGTCGCATCCTGCCCACGTGCGTCGTCGCCTTCGGCCCCCGCAGCCGCGCGCCCAGCCGCATAAAGATGGGCCCGCAATACAGATTCCGCATCGTCGAGTTCGAAATCGTGATATCTTCCAGCAGCGCGCCGTCTTCGCTCTCCAGCGCGTAACCCATGCAGCCGTCAAAAATGCAATTCGTAATCGTAATGTTGATAAATCCGCCGTTCGACTCCGTCCCGCACTTGATCCGCCCCGCGTGAAACACATGCGCGCCCAGCGGCTGCCGCGTCCACTTGCCGTCGATCACCGATCCCAGCATGAAGTCGCCCGTCACAAAGCAACTGCTGATCGTCACATCCTGCGTCGCCTTCGGATGCCCCAGCGCATAGCTGGATTTCAGGCAGATCCCATCGTCCCACGGAGAATTCACCGTCAGGTTCGTCAGCCGCACATTCCGGCAGCAATCAATGTCCATCCCGTCGCGGTCCGTATCAATCGTCACATTGTCAATCGTCAGGTTGTCGACTCCGGTCACCAGCATCCCGAAATGGCCGCCCTTCAGAATCGAAAAATCCCTGAAGATCACGTTGTGGCAGTTCTTCATCGAAATCGTCTTGTCCGCCACGCCCTTCTGCCTCTGGTCAAACACCGGATACCCGCCCCGGCTGCCCATCGTCCCGTTCGACAATCCCTTGCCGTAAATCAGCCCCGGCCCCGTGATACTGATGTCATGCTCGCCCACGGCCCACAGCAGCGCGTTGTGCCAGTGCCGGTGCCCGTAATCTTCGTAGTGGCCAGCCGCCGGATTCGGCTCCGCCGCGTCATACATCCCGCCGTCATATCCCGTCGTCTCGCCCGGCTGCGGCGAATCCGCGCCCACAATCACCGCCCCTTCGCCTAAATAAAGGTGCACCCGGCTCTTCAGGCGAATCGAAAAACACATATACGTCCCGGCAGGAAACACCACCGTCCCTCCGCCCGCCGCCGACGCGGCCTCAATCGCCTTGTTGATCGCCGGCGTATCGACCGTCTTCCCGTTGCCGGTCGCTCCATACTTGCGCACATCGAACAGATATTGCCCTGTGGGAGCCATGCCGCTCTTCTCAGCGGCCATGCCAATGGTGGGAACAGAGGCAGCCGCCAAACCAAAGCCACCCAGACGAAGCAGATCGCGACGTACCGAATCTATGTTTTTCATGCGTCCGCCATACTAACAGGTCTGACCACTCATCCGCATCCATCTTCGAAACACTTTCGCCGCACCAAAAATCACGTCGCTGCTATGCTTCCGTCATGTCTCGGGCGCACTGGAGTATTTCTCCTGAAGGTGTATGGGAGACCGATTTGCCCGCTGCAGCCGCTCTTTCTGAGAACGGCCGCACTGGTAACATTTCAGGCGCCGTATAGGATCAGGAGAAATGCGCTACTCTCATCCCCACTCTCTGCGCGCGCATCTGCTGCTCGTCTCCATCGTCTTCGTCTGGGGATCGACCTTTGTTCTCGTCAAAAACGCGCTGGCGGATATTTCTCCCCTGCTCTTCAATCTCATCCGCATGACGCTGGGCTTCCTCTGCCTCGCCATCGTCTATCACCGCCATTTTCGCCGGATGCGCCTCCCCGTAATCGCCGCCGGGGCCATTGTCGGCCTCTGCCTCGCCGCCGGCTATCAGTTCCAGACCGCCGGGTTGCGCCTCACCACCCCCTCAAAATCCGCCTTCATCACCGGGATGGTCGTCGTCATTGTCCCCATGCTTGCCGTCATCCCCGGCCTGCGCCCACCCTCCGCGGCTCTGCCCCGCTGGAACGCCTGGCTCGGGGCCGTCACAGCCTTCATCGGCATCGTTCTGCTGACTGCCCCCGCTGGCCACGCCGTCTCCTTTGCCGCCTTTCGCCAGATGAACCTCGGCGACCTGCTCACCTGCTTCTGCGCCCTCGGATTCGCCTTCCAGGTCATCGCACTCGCGCATTTTTCGCCGCGCTTTCCCTTTGAGCAGCTCGCCATCCTCCAGATCGGCTTCGGCGCGCTCTTCATGGCGGTCTCCTTGCCGTTCTTCGAGCACCCTTACGTCCACTGGACGCCCACGGTCCTCGCCGCCCTCGGCATCACAGCCATCCTCGCCACCGCCCTCGCCTTCACCGTGCTCTCCTGGGCGCAGAGCATTCTGCCGGCAACCCACACCGCCCTCATCCTCGCTCTCGAACCCGTTTTCGCTTGGCTCACATCCTTCCTCATCCTCGGCCAGGGGCTCCATGGACGCGCCCTCGCCGGCGCGCTCTTCGTTCTTGCCGGCATTGCCTTGACTGAGATTGTTGCCCCGCCGGTGCAACCTTCACATTCCCAATCCACGTCCATGCAAATGCGTGACTTGTGACGTATTTGCAAATTTCAGCGTCTAAAAACCAAGAGGCCGCATGCGAGGCGGCCACGCTCATACTTCTGTCCGTACCCGATCTATATACTGATGACGGGATTGTTTTTACGCATCTGAACGACGATACGAGGTTAGACCCAATATGAAATCTTTGCTCAGACGGCTGCGCACGCGTCGTCTCGCTTTTACGTTCACTATTCTTGCAACCCTGTCCGGCGGCATTCTCATCGGCTCCCTGGTTGCAAACGGGGTCCATGGCCAGACCAAGGTCAACAGCTCTGATGCGGCTCCGCTCAAAATTCCGCCTCCGGTCGATCTCGCCACCAATTTCACCAGGATCGCCAAGGAAGTCAGCCCGGCTGTCGTCAATATCAGCACCGAAACCGTGCCCAAGCAGACGCAACAGTTCCAGCAGTATGGCCCCGGCGGAAACAACGGCATGCAGCAGTTCTTCCAGCACTTCTTTGGCATGCAGCCCGGCCAGCCCAATCAGGACAACCAGGTCCGCGAGGCCCTCGGCTCCGGCTTCATCGTTGATCCCCATGGCTACATCATCACCAACTACCACGTCATCCGCGGAGCCACCAGCATCCTCGTCAAGCTCAAGTCTGACCCTCCGGGATCGGTCGGTCATCCCGCCCAGGTCGTGGGGTTTGACAAGGACACGGACCTCGCAGTCATCAAGATCAACGTCGGCCACCCGCTCCCGACCGTCCAGATGGGCAACTCCTCCTCCATTCAGGTCGGCGACCAGGTCATCGCCATCGGCGCGCCCCTCGGCCTGACTGAGACCGTCACCGCCGGTATTATTTCGGCGAAAAACCGTACCCTCGGACCCGGCGCATCCCAGCAGTTCAAGCACTATCTCCAGACCGATGCCGCCATCAATCCCGGCAACTCCGGCGGCCCGCTCGTCAACATGAAGGGCCAGGTCATCGGCGTCAACACCGCTATCTACACTGAGACCGGCGGCTTCCAGGGCATGGGCTTTGCCATGCCTGCCAATACCGTCATCGGCGTCTACAACCAGCTCATCGGCCCCGAACACAAGGTCATCCGCGGCAGCCTCGGCATCCAGTTCCAGGAGAATCTGCCCCCGGCCGTCGCCCATGTCTACGGCTTTACCTCCGGTGTGCTCATCAGCAGCGTCGTTCCCGGCACTCCCGCCCAGAAAGCCGGCCTCAAGGCAGGGGACATCATCACCAGCGTCAACGGCCAGCCCATCAAGAATGGCGATGATCTGGTCAACGTCATCACCGCCAAGAAGCCCGGCTCCTCGGTCACCCTCGGCTACATCGACAACGGCCAGCACAAGACCGCCGACGTCGGCGTCATCAGCCGCACGGAGCTCGAAAAGCTGCTCAAGAGTGGCGGCGCCGGCGAGGGTTCGTCCAGCGGCCCAGGTATGACCGGGCCCGTCAAGCTCGGCATCACCGTCAGCGACCTGCCTCAGGGAGCTCCGGCGGACCTGCACGGCGTCCTTATTCAGTCCGTACAGCCCGGTTCCTTTGCGGACCGCCAGCTCGGCCTCGCAGGCGCCCAGGGCATGGTCATCACCGCCATCAACCGCCATCCCGTCAACAACGTAGCGGAATTCCGCGCCATCGTTGCCGGACTCAAGCCGGGTGACGACGTCGCCCTCCAGTTGGTCAATCCTCAGGATCCCAGCGGAGGCACCAGCTACGTCGGTGGCACCCTCCCGTAATGGAACCAACCTGTTACCAAACCGGCTCTCTTTTTGGGAGCCGGTTCTTTCTTGCATTGCATTTTTACGATTCGATGAATAATCTGCAGGAGTAAGGATTCATTTTTTTTGAGGTTTTTTTGATGCCCCTTTTGCGCCGCTGGCACCTACTCCTCCTCAGCGTTGCCCTGCTGGCCACTCCCGCTCTGGCCGCCCGCAGCCATCGTAGCCCCATCGCTCACCGGCACTACCGTTACCATCACCCCCAATACCACCCCCATCGCCGCTATGTGCATCACTACATCCGCGGCCAGCGCGGCATGACCTCCGATCGCGTGCGCCAGATCCAGGCCGCCCTGATCAAGAAGCACTACCTTGCCGGCGAGCCAAACGGCCTCTGGGACGCCAAAACCCAGGACGCCATGCGCAAATATCAGGCCGATCACGGCTGGCAGACCCGGCTGATGCCCGACGCGCGCGCCCTCATCAAGCTCGGCCTTGGCCCCAAGGTCGACGAAGCCCGCGCCCAGAACACGAGCAAGACGAAACAGCCCCAGCCGTCCATCAGTTACGCTGACACTCTGGCTGCTGTCCAGATCGTCCCCAGATAAATCGTCCGCAGATAAGCGTTCTTCGTCCCATCATGCCCGAAAGGCACGGATACCCTCCGTGCCTTTCGCATTTCTACCCGCAAAAACAGAAAAGGCTGCGCCTCGCGCAGCCTCTCCGTCTTGCAGCCTTCCAGAATTTACGCAGTCGTCTTCGCGCAGAACTCGTTAAACGCCCGCGCCAGCTCCGCCCCGATTGCCTGCGCCGTGTTGTTCTCAATCACGAAACGCTGCATCAGGTACACCAGCTTTCCATCCCGCAAAATCGCCACGGCCGGCGACGACGGCGGATTCCCCTCAAAATACGAGCGCGCACGCTCCGTCGCCTCGCGATCCTGCCCCGCAAACACCGTAATCGACTGGTCCGGCAGCACCGGGTTTTGCAGCGCCAGCCGCACGCCCGGCCGCATCTTGCCCGCCGCGCAGCCGCAGATCGAATTCACCACCACCATCGTCGTGCCGGGAGCAGCCAGAGCCGCATCCACTTCCGCCGCCGTCCGCGTCTCCTTGATGCCGGCCCGCGTCAGCTCTTCGCGCATCGGAATCACCATAATCTCTGGATACATTCGCCTCAATCCTCCAGGCCCATTCGCCTTTTCCTATTCTACCAAGCCGACCCTGCCCATCCCGCTCACGCGGGTGCTCCATTCAAGCCTTCCGTTGGCTTGAGCGGGATCAGAACATCTCCACGGTGCCCCTAGCAGTTTGTTGAAAAACGCGCCGAAGCATCGAGCGAGGCGCAGCAAATTGTGTAACGGCAAACTGACCCACGCAATGGATTGGGTAGGTTCTTGGCCGAAATTCTGTTTTTCAACAAACTCCT
>JAJZIF010000259.1 GCA_021810735.1 Acidobacteriota bacterium | reverse complement strand
ATCTTCGTCAACGCGCAAACGCCTCCAATGCCGCGCGCAGCTCCGCGTGTCCGCCCGCATACTCGGAAAGCGAAACACCCAAAGCGGCTGCCTCCCACGCCTGATGAAGGCTGCGCACGCCAGCGGCCGGCCCGGTCGGATGAGCCAGGATGCCTCCGCCGCACGCGTAGATCAAATCGGTTGATCCGAGCGCTTTATATGTGTCCGGCGCCTGCCTGGCCGACTGGCCTGACGAGAACACCGGCATAATCTCGCATCCCTTGTGCGGCGCCGCGAACATCGGCGTCAGGCACTCGCGCGCCGAGGCGATCACCGAAGCGTCTTCTTCGCAGAACTTGTTTTGCAGTCCGTTCACGTGCACGTGATCGATCCCCGCCAGCCGCCAGAATTTCTGATAGGCAATGAAACTCATGCCCGTGGCGTGCGAACGGCTGAACATGCCCCACCCGTTGCGATGGCCGTGAATCGCCAACTGCGCATGGCGGCGCAGCGCCGTCATGGCCGGCAGGCCCACGCTGTTCAGGCTCACCATCACACACGTTCCTCCGGCCTGTGCCACCGTGTCATGGCGGCGCAACATCTGGTCAATTTCCCCCGTGATATTAGCCGCATACATCGGCATCTTGCCGGTCTTGCCGGCGTAATCGTTCAGTACACGCAACACGGCCGTGGCGCGTTCCTCGAACGGGCAGTGCGGGCCGTCGGCCTGCAACTCGTCGTCCTTGATGAAGTCGATGCCGGCCTCGGCCAACATCCGAACATGCTCCGCCGTCTGCTCCGGCGTCATGCCCACACTGGGCTTGATGATCGTGCCCATCACCGGCCGCCCGTAAATGCCGGTCAGCCGCCGCGTACCTTCCACGCCGAACTGCGGCCCCTCATATGCATCAAGAAATGCAGGCGGTAAGGTAACATCCAGCAGCTTGAGGCCGGAGAACGGCTTCAGCTCAAAGAGGTTGCCGGCTACCGTGGCCAGCAGGTTCGGCAGCGATGGTCCCATATTCGCAAGCGGCCAGGAGAGCGTCACTTCAGCAGTCCGCCGCGTCACCGGACCGATGTGTCCTTTCGGCAGTCCCGAGCCGGGCAGGGAAGGCCTGTCTACCATCTCCAGTTCGACAATCCGCTCCACACGCGCCGCATGGCGCTCGCGCAGTTCATCTGTCTCGCCCGGAACGCGGACAAAGGTTCCCGTCGACTGCTCTCCCGCCATGATGGCTGCGGCATCCGCCAGCGGATAGGCCGTCTCGATCCAGTAGCGAGCCTTGATGCGGTCATACGTGGCCTTGCCGGTCATCTCTCCATCTTTCATTGCAGCTTGCATCTGACTCCTTGTCATTCAAAACCGGTGACATCCATCTGCCTGTGCGCAACGACCGGCGGCTGCCGATGCGCATCGACCTTCCCCTCACATTACACGCCGGCAGCCGCTTGTCCGAGACCTGAAACGCAGCGCGGAGAAATTCCGAGTATCGGAATCACTCGTTTCGCTCTGGCAGTGGAGGCGTTTCCGCTTTGACCGCCGGGCGGGGCGGAACCGGCGGAGTGCGGATCGGCCCGCGCCTGCGCAGAAATTTGCGGGCCTGTCGAATCCTCTCGATGCATTCGATTCTGCCTGCCTTAACTCCTGAAAACGTCAGTTATGCCGAGTTATCGGCACGCATCGGCGACGAAGAATGCTTTGCCGATTCTTGGCCGATGCGATTTGACCCAGGGAAGTATGGTCCATGGAAATCAATCCCGTTTGATGGAGACCGGCTTGCAATCTCTCCCAACTCGACGCGCTTGCGCATCCCGGCAGGTTGGATGTTCAATAGTGGACGTACCAGTTGTCCCTACTAAAGCGTTTCTGGATCGTCCAGCGCGCAACCCTTCGATGCCCCAGCTTGGATTAACCGGCTCAAACAGGTCGCTGAACCCCGCAAGCATCCCGGCAGAAACCGTAAGCGTAACTCGTGTGGCTGCTCTGGAGCGGCCGTCAAATGGAGATGAAAAGAATGAGTTTTACCCCAATTACCGCTTCTCGCACTCTTGGCCGCACGGGTCTCAAGGTCTCTTCGCTGACATTGGGAGCCATGACCTTTGGCTGGGGAGCGGACAGAGAGACGGCGCAAACACTCTTTGACACGTACCGGGATGCGGGCGGCAACTTCATCGATACCGCCGACATGTACTCCGGGGGAACAAGCGAAGAGTGGCTGGGAGAGATGATTCAGACGGCGCGGGCGCGCGATGAGATCGTATTGGCCACCAAGTTCACTTTTTGCGGTCAACAGGGCAATCCCAATGCCGGAGGCAACGGCCGCAAGAACATCATGCGGGCATTGGAAGCCTCGTTGCGGCGGCTGCGCACGGACTTTATAGACCTGTACATCATCCACACATGGGATAAGGTGACGCCCGTTGAAGAGGTTGCATCCACTCTGAACGATCTGGTGCGCAGCGGCAAGGTTCGCCACATCGGCCTGAGCGATGTTCCGGCGTGGTACGCGGCACGCTTTGCCACAATTGCGGAGCTGCGCGGTTGGGAGCGGCCGGCAGCGCTGCAATTTGAATACTCATTGGTCGCACGCAATCTGGAGCGGGAGCATCTGCCGCTGGCCCGCGAGCTGGGCATCTCGATTACACCGTGGAGCCCGCTGGGCAGCGGGTTTCTGTCAGGCAAATTCCGCCGCGTCGACGGCAAGATTACCGGAAGCGGCCGGGTGTTTGACATGAAAGACTCGGGTAATCCCACCATTGAGAAATATGCGAAGCGCGAACGGAACTGGAAGATTCTGGAGACGCTGCTGACGGTTGCGGAGGACCTGGGCAAGTCGCCGGCCGAGGTTGCGCTTGCATGGCTCATGGCGCGCCCCTGTGTGACATCCACCATCATTGGCGCAACGCGCCTGGAGCAGCTCAGGAAGAATCTCAGCGCGGCGGAGATGAAACTTCCCGAGGATGCGGCGCAACGGCTGGATGCGGCAAGTTCTCTGGAGCCCAACGAGCTTGATGATTTCTTTGGCAAAGAAATGCAGGCGATGGTGAATGGCGGTACAACTGTAACTCGAACCAGCTTCTGAGTTCTTCTTTTGAGAGCGTTGAATGTTGCTCTGTAAGAACCACGGCCGCAAGAGTCCGGGGCATTTCGTGCAAGAGGACCAATGGCACGCAGATGATTGTAAATGAACCAGGAATCGAGGTAGATGGATGTATCGTCCAGCGGGAGTGTTAGCGGTTGTAGCGTTGCTTGCGGCCAGCGTGCCGGCGGCGGCACAGATGGGGAATCCGGCAATCGGACCAACCAAAATTCCCGATTCGCAGATCGATCCTGCGCGAAACCTGCCGCCATCGCAGTTGGAATCTGCGCTGCATAAGCCCCTGCCTGAACAGTACATCTGGACAACGGCGAACTCGGCGGCCATGCATCGGTACAGGCACAATCCTGGCCCCGGCTCCCATTATTTCCGGCGCTCCTTTGAAGTGGCCAGCGTTCCGGCGCACGCGACACTTTATCTGGCCGGCCCGCGCAAGGCGGCAATTTATCTGAACGGAAAAAGGGTAGGGAAGTACCAACTGAATTTGGACTTCCCGATGGGGATTCGGGTTTATTGGTGCGATGTAACCAGCGCTCTGCGCGCGGGCAAGAATGTGCTGGCGATCGAGGCTGTGCGCGGACCCCGTGCTGGCAATGAGGCTCAAGGAGCGATAAGCCAGCATTTGCAGCGGGGTAAGGTACTGGCCGCAATGATTGTTCCAGCGGCGCGTGGCATTCAGGCTCCGCCTCTGGTGATGAGCGATGAAAAGTGGAAGGCAACCGTGCAGACCCCACCGGCAGGATGGCAGGATGCTGGTTTCAACGACGCAACCTGGCCGAATGTGGATGATCTGGGAGGCATCGAGAGCTCGATCAATCTCTTCCAGGCAAACGCCGATGCGGGGATGTATGCTTGGCCGGGCTACGATGGCATCTCACCGTTTCTGGCGCATTATTCGTTGAAGGCCATGACGGTGAGCCATGTGTCTCCCGGCGTGGGCGGCATCAAGGACGTCCAGGCGCTGACCGGAGATACGCAGGCTGGGGAATTTACCGTCACCCTGCCGGAAGACCGAGTTTCGATTTATAACTCGCCGCAGGTGATGTTGGATTTCGGACGCGAAGTTTCGGGCCGCATCGAACTTCAATCAGATTCAAATACTCCCGCGTGGGTAACTGTGCAGTATGGCGAATCCGAGGCCGAAGCACTTCTGCAGCCGTACCTTGGCATAGATCCCGTCTATCTGCCGCCTCATGGAACGGCGTACGGGCCCAAGAGCGCATTTCGCTATGCAATCATCCGCTTTACCGGCGGCCGTTCGACCGCATTCCGCGCCATTCGCCTGGATGGAATTGCCTATCCGGTGAAATATGAGGGCTCATTTGAGTCGTCCGATCCGGAGCTGAACAAGATGTGGGCGATCGGAGCTTACACGGCGCACCTGTGCATGCAGGACGATATATGGGACGCGCCCAAGCGGGATCGCAATCGCTGGATGGGAGATCTGGCTGTTAGCGGGCTCACCATCGACGATGTGTTCTTTGACCACTTCCTCATGCAGGACACGCTCAATCGCTTGATCGGTCCCGCGCCAGTCCACCGGCACGTGAATGGCATTCCCGGTTATTCGGCATTCTGGGTGGTTGGCGAGAGGGAATATTACCTGCATACCGGCTCCATGAAGCAACTGGAAAGCGTGCATACTCGGCTCGTCCAATTACTGGAATATATGGAGAAAGATCTGAACCAGCACGATCTTTTCTCCGATCAGACTCATGCGTGGCCGTTTGTCGACTGGTCGCCGAAGATGCATAGCTACGACGCGCAGACGCGCATGGCGACGCAATTCGAATATTACTCGGCATTCAAGGACGGCGCCTATCTGCTGCGCGTGTTGCACGACGAGAGCAACGCAAAGCGTATGGAAGAGAAAGCGGATGCCCTCAAGGCCGCGGCCCAGGAGTACATGCTGGATGCTCAGGGATCGTTTGGAGATTACTGGCAGCCCAACGCATATGCTGTGTTTTCCGGCGTTGCAAACAAGGATCAGTATGCGGCGATCTGGCACAACGCGCTTTCGCACGTCGGCAAGCCAGCTTATGAGTCTTACATCATTACGCCTTACTACAATTACTTCGTGGTAAGTGCGATGGCGGAAATGCACCACCGGCAAGCTGCGCTCGATTGGATTCGCCAGTACTGGGGCGGCATGGTGCAAGAGGGTGCGACAAGCTTCTGGGAAGGTTATAACCCAACCTGGTATAAGGGCTTTCTATTTCACGCGTCCCTCCAGGCCGATGAAATGTCCGGATTGCGCGTGAGCCTGGCTCACGGATGGTCAAGCGGAGTTACACCCTGGCTGATGACACAGATATTGGGAATTCAGCCGGCAGCAGGTGGCTTTGCGAAGGTAAACATCCGGCCCGATCTGATTGGCCTTAGATGGGCAAAAGGCGGAGAGCCAACGCCGCATGGAATCCTGAAGGTATCGATTCGCAGGAGCAACGGCTACGTGACGACCATCGACCTGCCGGCTGACGAGACCGCTCGGGTTTCCGTGCCGGTCTCGCTTCCCGGCGCAAAGGTGCTGGTGAACGGTAAGCCGATGGCCAGCGTTTCCACGGACGGAGGCAGGCGGGCGGTAGTTGTGCTGAGCAGTCAGGGACAGTATGTCGTGACGAGCCAATAGCGATCACCCCTTGAAAGGCCGTGCCCCAGAATGGTCTTGGCGGAATAATACGCAATCTGAAAGAGTATCTTGTATGTCTGATAACGGATATTCTGTTATCTAAATCTATTCAATCGAAGATTACCCTACGCTTATGCCAGACAGCCCTTTACATGCCATCGTATTCCAGCACGTCCCTTTTGAGGATCTCGGCTCCCTGCTGCCATGTCTGACCGAACGCCGCTTTGCGATTGAGAGCGTTGATGTGAGC
>JAJZIF010000258.1 GCA_021810735.1 Acidobacteriota bacterium | reverse complement strand
TTGTTGCAGGTCGATTTCTGAGGGAATGTCCTGGCGCAGATTTCTGTTGACGCAAAATAGCGTGAGGGTTTTTCCTGCGGGGTCGAGAGCGGCAACAACGTCGAGATAGGGAACATCCTGAATCTCCGGGAAGCGCGTGATTCCCTGGTGCACGGAATAGGTTCCGGCCTGGGTATCGACGGCAACCGGCTGGGTTGCGCCGGTAGTCGAGTACATGCGAAATGCGTAGTAGGCGGGCGATGCGTAGACCTGACTACGTTTTTTCCAGATGCCGCCGAATTCCATCAGCCCGGTCATGTCGGAGATGGGAACGATGTCGGCGTCGCGCATCAGCATGTTGAGAAAGCCCGCGGCTGCGATGGCGCCGCCCATGTTGCTGAAACCGGGGGCATCCGGGTGGTTGCGGTTGTTGTAGAGCCATTCCGTGAAGGCGATGTGCGCCTGATTGGAGAAGGCAGGGGCTTGGTTGATCTGGTCCTGCATGGCGCGCAGGGTGCGACCGAGTTGGGTCGAGAGCGCAAACGTGGCCTGCGCAAGGAAGTCGGTTGTGGGGTTGGGCAACACGGCGTTGCTGCCGACGACGAAATGCGTCGAGAGGAAGTTGAATGTTCCCGCGGGATTGGTGAGTTGCGCGGCGTTCCATTGCCGGTAGTGATCGGGGTCGGCTCCGGTGGCAATCAGAATCGCGGCGGGGTCCACTTTTTTGATGGCCTGGCTAAAGGCTAAAGTTCTGCCGGGAATCTGCGCCAGCGTGGGCCAGCCGAGATTCCAGTTGCCCCACAATTCATTGCCCAGCTCCCAATGCAGACCGCCGTTGCCGTGGTTGAAATGGTCATCGACATACTGGACCCAGTCGGCTGCCTCCTGGGGAGTTCCGCTTCCAAGGTTCAACGCGATTTGCGGCTGAGCGCCGATGAGTTTGCAGAAGCGCAGGAATTCATCCGTGCCGAAGGTGTTGTACTCGGGGATTCCCCAGGCGGTGTTGAGCATGCTGATGCGCTTGTCGGCGGGACCGATGCCATCTCGCCAGTGGTAGCCGGAGGTGAAGTTGCCGCCGAAGCGCAGCAGCGGCGTGTGCATGGCTTTGGCCAGGGCGACCTCATCCGGATCGAGACCGTCGATGGCGTCGGAGGGGAACAAAGAGAGCTGGTCGAGATCGACACGCTCATTTCCACTGAGCTCGACGACGAAGTCCGCCGGATCGAGACGGTGCAGAGTGCCGGGCGCAAGCGTGAGAGAAAATTCGTACCTGGTCCAGATGGGGGCGTCGGCGGGGATGGTGGCGGAGGCAAGCACGTCGTTGGAACCTTCGCGGCGTATCGAGAGGGTGAGGCCAGTGGCGCCGCTCAAGTGTTTGGCGTAGAGGCTGCCGCGATAGACAAGGGTCCGATGGACGGGGAGATAGACTTTTTGCCGGATGCCGGTGGGTTGACCGGGCACGCCGATGACCTCCAGCGAGCGCCAGGAGTTGGGCGCGTTCCCATAATGCGGCTCGTAGCGCATTCCCTGATGCTGACCCAGAGGCTCCCACGGGAGAGGCAGGGCGAGGTTGGAAGCCTCGACCAGAGAGGGATCGGCGGCCAGCATGGCGGCGGTTTTCTTTGGACTCCACAAGCCAGTTTCGAGACTCGGATTGATGAGGATCTGCGCCCACAGGCCGTTGTAGGTGGAATTTCCGATGGGCTCGAGAAATGTGCCGAAGATGGTCCGCGGAATTTTGTAGCTCGCAGGTTCGTTCGCGCGCACGACAATGCGAGCGGTCGGCGGGATGGGAGTTGTGACGACGATCTGGGCACGGGCGGCGATGGGCAGTGTGCAGGAGAGAAGGCAGAGGACAAGGAATCGGCGCGTGGAGAGCATGGCTGATGATATAACCGGTCGCTGAGATATGGGAGGAGAGAGCCTTACAGCATTTTCACTGTTACTGGAACGCGGGCTTCGTTCTATCCCACCCTGGCTGCGCCGCGATGGGGCACCCGGCAGCGGCTCAAGGTCTAGGCGAAGGGCTGTCTGTCTTTCACTTTGCGGGCGGGGACGCCGGCGTAGATGGTCCAGGGTTCTAAATCTTTGGTGGCCACGGAGGCGAGGCCGAGGATTGCGCCGTCGCCGAGATTGACTCCCGGCGAGACGCAGGCGCGTGCCGCGACCCAGGCGTAGCAGCCGAGGCGCATGGGAAAAGAGATCACGGGAAATTTTGGATCGTTGTAATCGTGGGTTGCGCCGCAGAGATAGGCACCTTGCGAGACGATGGCATGAGAAGCCAGAAACATGGGCGCGGGATTGTAGAGTTCGGCTGCATCGGCCACCATGACGGTATCTTCACAGGTCAGGTTCCAGGGCGCCCAGATGCGGGATGCGGGATAGAAGCGGCAGCGCGGGCCCAGCTTCGCGCCGAAGCAGCGTAGCAGCCAAGCACGCCAAATAAATGCGATGCGTGGAGACGGGCGATAGAGAACGATCCAGACGATGCTCCACAGTTGGCGTTGCACGCGATTGGCGAAGGAGTATTGCGGCGAGGTGTAGGGATCGCGCGCGTTCGTCCGGCGGGAGGCGGAGGCAGGCGCAAACGAGCTGGTGGGCGGGATGGGATCCATGGGGCATGGCCGTTACTGCATGTGTTGAAAGAATCGTACTAGCTCGGCGACATTTTGATCCAGATTATAGCGAGCTTCAAAACAGGCCCGCGCACGCAGTCCCATCTCGCGGCGCTGGTCCGCGGAAAGGGCGAGCCACCGGCGCAGCAAATCTGTTGTTCCCTGTAGCGTATCGGGCGCGACCAGACCGGCGCCGTCGGAGTGGATCTCCGGCCAGATATTGACCTGATCGGAGATCAATACGGGGCGGCTGCAACCCAATGCCTCGGCGACGGCAATGCCAAAATTTTCCTGATGCGAGGGGAGGACAAATGTTTCGCCGGCGTGGAAGGCTCCCCACTTGGTATCGCCGACGATGAGGCCGGGCCAGTGCACGCGGTTCGAGAGGCGTGCAGCCGCGATGCGCGCTTCGAGACCGGTACGCATTCCGGCGTCGGGGCCGGCCATGACGAGATCGACGTCTGGAGCACTCGCAGCGATTGCGATGAAGGCCTCGATGAGCAGGTCGCAGCCCTTTTTCGGATGGATACGCCCGAGGTAGAGGAAGAACCGTCTTCCACGCGCGGCGGGGCAGGCGGCATAGAATGCCTCGATTTGCCGCCGCGGGTCTCCGGTGGGCATCTCGGCCCCGTAGGGCACGACGGCCGCATTCCACGGAGGCATGGGGAAACTTTGCGGCGCGAGGCGCTGTTCGGTATCGCAGGTGAAAAGAATCGAATTGGCATCGCGCAGCACGCGCTGTTCGGCCAGGTTCCAGTAGATCCACTTCTTGATGTGCTTGAGCGGATAGCGGCGCTTGAACCACGGGTCCAGCATTCCGTGGGGGAAGAGGACGTAGGGTTTTCTTCCGTGGATGGCGCGCCAGGTGCCATAGCTTTGGTATTGCCAGATGCCGTGGATCACGACGCCATCGAAGCGGTCGATATTGGCGCGCAACCATGGAACCCAGCGGCTGGAATAGCCGTAGGTGCCACCGCCCTGGCCGAGCGCATGGACGCGAAAGTCGATCTCGCGGAGAAAGGGCTCGGAGGCATGATCGAGGCAAGCGACTTCGCCTTCCCAGCCGAGGCGCGGACCCGCGGCCACGATGCAGCGCACCAGTTGGGCGGGCCCGCCGTATTCGGGATGGAGAGAGCGGATCACATGCAGAATGCGCATCCGGGCTGTCCTTTCGTGCTGGGCGATTTTGTCATTGGGCCGGAGACGGTGCGGGTTTCGATGATTTTCTGTGTTCGGCGGCTGCGGCAAACGCCTGCATCAGTCCGCGGACGTTGGCGTCGAAACTAAATGCCTGGATACGTTCCAGACTGCGCTCGCCCATGATACGGGAAGCGGCTGGATCGGCGAGAACGCGTTCCAGAGCGCCGGCCAGCGCGGAGACGTTTTGCGCCGGGAACACGCAGCCGTTGCCGCCATCGACGACCAGATCCGGCTGGCAGCCTACCTGGTCCGACACGATGATGGCGCGGGCGGCGTTCATGGCTTCATTGACGACAAGCCCCCAGGGTTCGTGGATGGACGGCAGAACGAAGGCATCGCAGAGATCGTAATAGCGGGGCAGCTCCGACTGATTGCGGAAGCCGAGCAGGCGGATGCCTTCGCGGTCTGCCGGAGTTGCGGATTGCAGGCGCACTTCGATGTGGGGACGCTCCTCGCCATCGCCGACGATGAGCAGATAGGGCAGCGGGCGAGATGGAGTTGCGGAGCGATATCGCGCGACGAGTTCGAGATAGGCTTCCACCAGATCGATGCACCGTTTCCTCGGCAGCAGTTTGGATGCAAACAGGAGGATGGGCCGGTTGGGTTCGAGCTGAAGCTCCTGACGAAGTTGTTCGCGGGTGGTAGAGGCCGCGCGGCAGCGGTCCTGAAAGAACGCATTGTCAACCGCATAGGGGATGGGAAAGACCGGAATGTCCTGGCCCAGATGATGGCGCCAGTATTCGGTGTTGCGCTGGCCGACGCTGAGAACGCCGTAGGTGAATCGGCGGAGGACGCGAAAGAAAATGTATTTCAAGGCGAGCTTGAGCGGGCCGCGGGGATGGTCGATCAGCGTGGAGTCGGTCCGCAGCAGAACGGGAATGCCCAACAGGCGCGCGGCCGCCATCGCGATCCAGGAATTCAACGTGGCGTAGCCATGGATCCACAGGACGTCGAATCGGCCAGCTCGCAGGCGGCGGAAGATGCCGCGATTCAGAGGACGAAAAAAGGAAATGTTGTCGCTGTCGAGAAGGCGGGGCAAAAACTGGTGGCGATATCCGCCGAGCAGAGGCACATCCCACTCGACGGGGACGCCGAAACCGCGATCGCGATAGCTGCGCAGGGAGAAGTCCGAGGTATAGAAGACCGTCAGGTCCAGGCCCGGCTGCCGCGCCAAAAGACGCAGCAGAGGAGACTGATACTGAATCGGATGACTCAGAAGATAGGCGACTCGCAGCATGGATTTCCGCAGATGTTCCCGCCCTTGAGAGGGCAACACGAAACGCGCATGGGCATGAAAGGCGCTTCCATCCATCAGTTCAAGGAAGCAATGGAATCAGGTACAGCAATCCAATTGCAATCCCAATCCCGCCACCTTTGATCGCGGCCTTCATCGCATTCGTTGGAATCATGACGATGTCATCGTTTTGCAGGACCGGATCGGGTGCTTTTCCTTTCATGACATTGCTAAGGTTGACACGAATTTCGCGACGGGTTGCTCCGGTGGTCCGAATGATGCGGGTGTCGCCGGCCGCCGCCTGATACCCTGTTCCGCCGGCCAACGTGACGGCTTGTATCAACGTCAACGGAGTGTCTGGAGTAACTGGATACGCGCCCGAATGCAACACCGCTCCAACCATATACACCACTCCGGTGCGCGGTACGATCACCCGGTCGCCGGGATAGAGCGGAATGTTCTGGTTGACGGCGTTGGCCGGATTGGAGTTGAGCACGACCAGCAGCGGCTGATCGACCCCCTTGCGGAGGATGGAAATGCTGTGGCTGGCATCCGGTTTGAGACCGCCGGCGGAGGACAGCGCATCCAGCAGGCTCATCGGGGCGAAAGCCGGGATGGCCTTGGGGTTATTGACTTCACCCATGACGCCGATGATGTCCACCATCGAATCCGCGACGGAGATGAGGACATCGGGGTTGAGAATCATTTGGCCGTCAATCAGCTTTTGCGCCACCTTCTGCTGCGCCTGCTCGACAGTCATGCCGGCGAGGTGGACAGCTCCAATGAGCGGCAGATCGGCCACGCCATTGCCGGCAATGCGGGCATTGAGTTTGTAGTCCGGCACGCCGTAGACGCTGATACTGATCAGATCGCCCGGATGCAGGACGATTGCGGTTCCGGGCAGAATCTCGGTGGGCGCCCGCTCGACCAAAACCTTGTTCAC
>JAJZIF010000257.1 GCA_021810735.1 Acidobacteriota bacterium | reverse complement strand
GCCAATTTGGGACCCTGCGGCTCCGAATATCTGTAAACGTGGCAATTGCCACCACAATCAGCGTCGGCCACCACGCTACCGAATGCATCACCACCGTCTCACATCCCTTGCACAGCAAACATCAAACTATGGATAGCAATCTCTTCTCCAAAGAAGGCGCCCGAGTCGATAACCCACTCCAGAAAAGGAACTTAAGGACGAATTTCCACATCACCTGTTCACGTCCGTATACACACTGCGGCGGAAGGGAACATGTGACTACACCGGCATGATAGACCGGCGTCTTTCTCCTTTGGCACTTGCATGATACCCGGATTTCATGGCGTCCGAACCGTTTATTGCCGCCAGGAAGCAGATCTGTCACATGCTGCTGGCTCATCAGCGCTCGCGGACGTCATCTCCACGCCATTTCCCGGGCCCCGCGCCGCAAGGGTTCCTGCATCGATTCAACCCCTGCTCTTCTCGCTCGAGGTACCAACGATCTTTATTACTAAGGCCACCTCAGATTCAGCCTATCAGATACCAACTACAATTACCCTCGTTCTGTCAATAACCTGCCTCGCAAGGTTGAAAAAAACTGGTCGCAACCCCCACCTGCCTCCTATGGAACCCGATCTCCCGCACGCACCGGCCCTCCGGCTTCACAGCGATTGTCTCCATGCGGGCCAGCCACCGGCGAGGAAACGGTCCAAAATGCACCGAACGCCGCGGCTCAGCCGTCACACCCATCCCGCATCGATCACATAGCTTTGGTTGGTGATCGCCGAACTGTCATCGGCAGCCAGAAACATCACCAGCCGCGCCACCTCATCCGGCAGAATCATCCTCTTGAGGGCCTGATTCGCCAGCACGTGTGCCGTATACGCCTCCGTGAGCCAGAGCCTCTTTTGCCGTTCCGTCAGGATGGCGCCGGGCAGCACCGCGTTCACGCGAATGTTGTCTTTGCCGACCTCGTGCGCCAGCGTTCGGGTCATGCCCACAACCGCAGCTTTGGCCGTAACGTAAACAGACTGATGCGTCGAGGGAATCACCCACCCGATCGAGCTCATGTTGATGATCGAACCCCGCCCCGCTCGCTGCATGACCGGGATCACGGCCTGGGCCGCGAAGAACTGGTGTTTCAGATTCACGGCCAGCGTCCGGTCCCAGAACTCGGGCGTCACATCCGTCAGTTCGTGGCGAGTGTCATTGCCGGCGTTGTTGACCAGCACATCCACGGCGCCAAAGCGCTCCACCACGCGGCCAACTTCGCGTTGTAATGCCGAAATCTCCGTCAGGTCACAGTGGCCATAGACCGGCGAATGCCGCATGCTTCCAAGCCGCGCAACGAGCGACGCAGCGGCCTCGTCCTGCACATCGAAGAAGCACGTCCGTGATCCCTGCCGGGCGAACTCTTCGACGATCGCCTCGCCGATGCCGCTCGCTCCGCCCGTAACCACCACAACGCGATCCCGCAGGCTCGGATAGGTGGCATACATGCTTTCGCTCTCCATCAGATCTCCCGAAACTCACGTCCCGTCTCGCTTCGCGCCCGGCCATAGCGAACCCGAACGCAGCCTCCCGCAATCCTTGCGCGACACCCTCAGGATAATAACGCAGCCTCAGACTCCTCATGTGAAGCAGGGCCCGCCTCGCTTCGCCCCTGGGCGCACCTTGGCGCGAGACGCCTTCTGGCCACGAGCTGCGATCGAGTCTATATTCGACTCCAGCGACAAAGGAGATTCCAGCTCAACATCGGTCTATGCAGCCCATCCTCCACGAAGATTCGCCCCAACTCGATCTCATCGCCGACTACGCCTGCGAAACAGGAGAGAATCCCCTGTGGCATCCCTCGGAACAGCGCCTCTATTGGACCGACATTCCAACCGGACGCCTCTTCCGCTACGATCCGGCGTCGAACCATCACGAACAGATTTATCAGGGACGCCCCGTCGGTGGTTTCACCTTCGAAGCAGACGGCGGCCTGCTCCTCTTCCGCGATCGCGGAAACATCGCGCTTTGGCGAAACGGTGAAATCGTCACCATCGTCCCGGAAATCCCCGAGGAGTTGGACTCCCGCTTCAACGATGTCTTCGCCGATCCGGTTGGACGCGTCTTCTGCGGAACCATGTCCAGCGAAAGCTCCAAAGGCCGCCTCTACCGGCTCGACGCGGATGGTAGCCTCACCGTCATTCTCGATTCCATCGGATGCTCGAATGGGATGGGATTCAGCCCCGACCGAAAGACCTTCTACTATACCGACTCCTTCGCCGGCGAAATTTACCGCTTCGACTACGACATCGACACCGGCGCCCTGGCAAATCAAAGAGTCTTCGCCACCATCCCCGAATCCGACGGCCTCCCCGATGGCCTTGCCGTCGATCGCGAAGGCCGCGTCTGGTCCGCTCTCTGGGACGGCTATGCCATCGTTCGCTTCGACCAATCCGGCAACGTCGCAGCCCGCTTTCGCTTTCCAACGCGCAAAACATCCAGCCTCGCCTTCGGCGGAATCGATCTCACCGATATCTACGTAACGACAGCAGGGGGTCACACCAGGCAGGAAGACGGCGCTACTGCCGGGGCTCTCTTCCACCTCAGGCTGGATGCCACCGGGCAGCCTGAGTTCTTTTCGCGAATCGCATCACCATTGCCCTCTCACCAACGCTCTTAACCCATTGCGCCGGGCAAACCTGCCTCGCACGGCGCAACCCTCTCTTTCCCGGCGGGCTGCAGCGTTTTCACTTCCAGTCTCTCCAGCACGCACGCCGCACGGTGGCTTCTTCTTCTAAAAAAAGCCACGCTGCATGCCCTCATGCTGCCCACAAAGCGAAGCAATCCCACAGAAAAACTGATATCGTTATCATCATTTCCTGAAAGACCATGCTCGGTGCACCTCTTGAATTCGCGAAAATCTCTTCACCCCTGTCGAGGCCCAGGTGAGCACTGCCGACCTCCGCCAGAGTGCGGCCGCCAGCCATCTGCAGCGCGGCATCACGCTGCGTGGCGCCATCTCTGCCAATGTCCTCAACATGGTCGGCATTGGACCGTTCCTCACCATCCCGCTGGTTCTTGCCGACATGGGCGGTCCGCAGGCCATGCTGGGATGGATTCTCGGCGCTGCCATCTCTCTTTGCGACGGGCTGGTCTGGGCGGAGCTGGGATCGGCCATGCCGCGTTCGGGCGGACCTTACTATTACCTGCTCGAGGCCTTTGGCCCCCGCCGCATGGGACGCCTCGTCAGTTTCCTCTTTCTGTGGCAGGCCATGCTGATTGGACCACTCTCGATCGCATCCGGGGCGGTGGGCTTTTCGCAGTACGCACGCTATCTGGTGCCCTCGTTGCACGGAACCCAGATGGAGTGGCTGGCGGCAGCCGTATGCGTCGCCAACATGGCGCTGCTGATGCGCAACATTCGCTCCATCAACGGCCTCTCCGTGATGATTGCGGTCATCGTGCTGGGCACAACTGCCTGGATAGCCGTCAGCGGAATGCTGCATTTTCATCCTGCCATGGCGTTTGATTTCCCCAGGAACAGCCTGAGCCTCTCCACGGGTTTCTTCGCCGGTCTGGGATCCGCAACGCTGGTGGCCGTCTACGATTACGGCGGCTACTACAACGTCTGCCTTGTCGGCGAGGAAGTCGAAAATCCGCGCAAAACCATTCCGCGCTCCATTCTCATTGCGATTGCGCTGGTTGCCGTGCTGTACCTGCTGATGAATGTCTCCATCCTCGGCGTGATTCCGTGGCGCGCGGCCATGCACTCCAGGGCGATTGCCTCGCTCTTCATCGAGCACCTCTACGGCACCACGGGCGGCAATATCGTAACCGTTCTCATCCTCATAGCCACGTTCGGTTCGGTATTTGCGGTGCTCCTCGGCTATTCCAGAATTCCCTATGCCGCAGCCTGCGAAGGCCGCTTCTTCAGCATCTTTGCGCGCCTGCATCCACGTGGACAGTATCCGGTGGTGGCCGTCGTGGTGATGGGCGTGCTCTCCAGCCTTGCGTGCGTGCTCAGCCTCTCTGAGCTCATCACCACGCTGATTGTGGTGCAGACCCTGCTGCAGTTCATGGGGCAATGTGTTGCAGTCATCCTGCTGCGCAGGCGCGCGCGCAAAGATCCGGACTGCTTCCGCATGCCGCTCTTTCCACTGCCCGCTCTCATTGCACTCGCCGGCTGGAGCTATATCGTAGTTTCCAGCGGGGTAAAGTACATGCTCATCGCACTGATTCTTCTCTCCCTTGGAATCGCGGGCTTCCTGCTGCATTCGCGTCTGGTGAAGGAATGGCCATTCAAGACCATATGACCCAACGCTACGACATCACGGTGGTCGGCGAAATCTTCAACGATCACGTCTTCTCCGGATTCGCGCAATGGCCGCGCCCCGGTGAGGAAGTTTTTGCCGAACGCTATATCCGCGAAATAGGCGGCGGAGCAGCTATCACCTCATGTGCGCTGGCTCGGCTTGGGCGCAGGGTCGCCGTAGTAGGCGTGATTGGCAAAAGTGATGAATGGAGCCGTAAACGGCTGCACGATTTCGGCGTCGCCACTGACGGGCTCAAACCGTCTGCCCTCGATACCGCCGTTACCGTCAGCATCTCCACCAGTCAGGACAGGTCATTCTTTACCTGGGCTGGCGCCAATCGCGAACTGCCGGAGCATCTTGCTGATTCCGCCGTGCAGAGGATTCTGCTCGCCTCGCGCCATGTTCATTTCGCCATGCGGCTCGATAGAAACCTGGCATCGGCGTTGCTGCCGCTGCTCCATGACACCGGCTGCGACACTTCCATCGACCCCGGATTTCACCCCGATTGGTATCGCCTTCCTGAAAACCGGCAGACCCTCGGCGAGTGCGACTACTTCTTTCCGAACCAAAACGAAGGGGAGTTGATCACCGGACGCACCCACCCGCAAGAAATCATGTCGAGCCTGCACAAGCTGGGAATTCGCGGCGCAGTTCTCAAGCTGGGACGCCGGGGAGCCGCCGCCGCGCGCGACGGGAAGTTGCTCTTCGCTCTTCCGCCGCCCATGCATACTGTCGACACAACCGGCGCCGGCGACGCCTTCGACGCCGGATTCATCGATTCGATCTTGGATGACCCGGCAACAGAACGGGCGCTGCGGCGGGGTTGCGCCTGCGGCGCGCTCTCGACGCGCTCGGCAGGAGGCATTGCGGCTTTGCCCGCCAAAGAGGAACTGGAAGCCATGGATGAACAGGTCACGATCGGAGACGCATATGGCGAATAAATCGAAAATTTCGCTCATTGGCGGCGGAGGCGTTCGCACGCCGCTCGTCATCTTCGGAGTCAATGAGGCTGCGCAACTGTTGGGAGCCGAAGAACTCGCCCTCTACGATCCGGACAGCGAGCGCGTGCAGGTCATAGCCGATCTCGGTCGCGCCATTGTCGAACGCGAAGGCGGAAAGCTCCGCATCCGAGTCGCCGCCTCCGCCGAGGAGGCCGTCGCCGGTGCCTCCTTTGTCTTGCACAGCATCCGCGTGGGCGGCATTACCGGGCGCGCTCATGACGAAAATATCTCCGTCGATCACGGATACCCGGGCCAGGAAACCACGGGCCCCGGTGGCGTGGCGATGGGCCTGCGTACCGTCAACGCGGCGATAGAATACGCGCGGCTCGTCGAGAAACACGCTCCGGATGCGTGGTTCATCAACTTTGCCAATCCCGCCGGCATGATCACGCAGGCTGTTTCGCACCACACCGGAGCGCGCGTCGTCGGCATCTGCGACACGCCGGCAGAGCTCTTCCACCACATCGCCGCTGCGCTTCAGATAGATCCCGAGCGGGTCATCTGCAAGTATCTCGGCCTCAATCACCTGGGATGGATTCGCGAAGTTCAGGTGGACGGCAAGGATGTGCTTCCGGAAATTCTCAAGCGGGACGATCTGCTCGACCAGCTCTATTCTGCGAACTTGTTTGACCATGACCTGCTGCGCTGCCTGCAACTGCTGCCAACCGAATATCTCTACTTCTATTACTGCCGCCGGCGCGCTCTCGAAAACCAGCAGAAAGC
>JAJZIF010000256.1 GCA_021810735.1 Acidobacteriota bacterium | reverse complement strand
CGAAGAAAGTTCAGGGGACAGAAAAATGTGCCTGCGGTACGCTGCATAATTCCAGGCCCCCCATTCAGCTCATGCAAATCGCACTCCTTTTTATTCCGTCTTTGCGCATCGCGCTTCTTGGCATTGCGGCCATTCCGTTCATCTACTATGCCCTTGCTGTATTCAGCTCGCTCCGTTTTTTTGCCGGTCGCAAGCCCCATTCCCGCGCCGCGAACGAATTTCTCCCACCTGTCAGCATCTTGAAGCCCGTGCGCGGCCTCGATCCTGAAGCCTACGAGAACTTCGCCAGCTTCTGCCGCCTCGACTACCCGGAGTACGAAATCCTTTTCTGCGTCGGCGACACCTCTGATCCCGCGCTGCCCGTCATCCAGCGCATCGCCGCGGACTTTCCTCGCGTCACCATTCGCACCATCATTGGCTCCGGCCGCGAAGCCACGAACGACAAATGCGCCAAGCTCGCCCGCCTTACCGACGAAGCGGCCTACGAGCATCTCGTCATCAATGACAGCGACGTACGCGTCGAGCCAGGCTACCTGCGCCGCCTGATCGCACCACTGGCCAATCCCAGTGTTGGCGCCGTCACCTGCCTGTATGCTCCGGATCCGGACGCCTCGCAAGGTGCCACATGGGTTCAGCACCTGCAGGAAGCCGGCATGCTCTCGGATTTCTATCCCGGCTTGTTTGTGGCAAAGGAGCTCGACGGCATCAAGTTTGCCCTCGGCCCCACGATTGCCACCCGCGTTTCCTGTCTGCGCGAGTTCGGAGGCTACGCGGCGATTGAGAATCGGCCCGCGGATGATCTGCTCATCGGCCGCCTCATCGCCGAACAGGGCAGGGAAGTCGTCCTGCTGCCCTATGCTGTCGCCACTGTTCCGGACTTTCAGTCCTTCGGGGAGCTTTTCTTCAAGCGCCTGCGCTGGATGACCGTCATGCGCCACATGCGCCCGGCGGGTCACCTGGGCCTCATCTTCACGCTCGGCCTGCCGTGGACGCTGCTGGCCATCGCGCTGGCTCCGCGCCCCGTGATCGCGCTCAGCTTTCTTTTTGCGTATCTCTTTGTCCGTTCGCTGCTCACTCTCATCGTGGGCCGCGTCGGCTTGCGTCAGCGCGGCCTTTGGAAGCAGCTTCTGCTGGTGCCGCTGTGGGACGCCACGGCCACGGTGATCTGGGCTGTCAGCTTCCTGCGCCGCACCATCCGCTGGCGTGGCCATGACTACGTGATCGTGAACGGACAGCTGGTGCCCGCGCGCTCCGGCGGCGGCGTCAGCGCCGCTGCGCAGCACGTTGAGCATTGACGCAGCGGTTCCAGGGTCTTCTCATGGAAGGCTCGAGCTGCTTCCGTGCAGCAGCCGGTTCAACTCAAAGAAGCCGCTTGAAACCGCATGCTTCATGGCCAGCGATGACTCCACGCCGCAGGTGCAGCCCGGGCACTCGCGGCGCACCATCGCCGCTGCCTGCTTCCGGTAAGCCTCTGACGCCAGCACCTCGCGCAGGCTGCTCTGCACAATGTTGCCCACCGGCGGCAGCGGGTAGCACCCCGTCAGCACGTCGCCGTTGGACAGCACAAACACCTGCAGGTAACCAAGCACGCAGGGCGGCTCGTCCAGCGCCTCGTGGCTGTAATACTTCCGCAGGTATTCCACTTCGAACTCAGGCCGCCTCATCGCCTCGCGCGCAAATCTTTCGAGCAGTGCAACCCGGTCCTTGTTCGGCCAAAGGGACACCAGGTCGGCATTCGCCAGAAAGAAGAGATTCCGGCTGAGGATGTTGTACCCGACCTCCGCTCCCAGCCCGCGCGCCACGCTTGCCAGCTCGTCCAGTTCTGCTGCCGAAATGCCGTTCAGCGTTACGGTAAAGGACACCTTCTTGCCATGCAGCGCCTGAATTCCCTCCACAGCCAGGTCGAAATACCCCTCGACGCCGCGAATACGGTCATTGGTTTTGCGCATGCCGTCGATCGACACATTCACATGCGTGATCGGCGAGGCGTTCATCTGTTGGTGGAATCGCTTCAGCAGCAGGCCGTTGGTTTGCAGAATCACGCGCCCGAAATCTCTGGCGCGCGACCGCTCCAGCACGTCAAACAGGTCTTTGCGGATCAGCGGTTCGCCGCCCGTCATACGCAGCGTGCCGATGCCCAGCTCTGCAATTTCATCGACGAGGCGGATCGCACGTTCCGTGCTGATGCCGTCCTTCCAGGTTGTTTTCCAGTAGTCGCAGCTCACGCAGCGCGCCTGGCAGTTTTCCGTCAGCTTGATATGCGCGGAAAGGGGATGGATATCCGGTGGTAAAAACTTCTCGTCCAACTGGCTCCCCGCCCAAACGCGGGGAAGATAAAGGTTGGTGAGACGCAAGTCGTACCTCGTCGTTCGAAGTCCGCCGGCAACCGCTCGTTCTCGTTGCCGAAGGGGGAGATATCCATCTGAGGCTTACCAAGGAAAGACGCCGGGTACACGCAGTTGGTTGTGTGCCCGGCGTCGGTGAATATCGTTCGCGTGGTCTTTTATTGCGGAGCAAACTCCGCGGCGGTTGGGAACTCCACAGCCCGGTCCGGCACCGGCTCGTTGGTGAACAGCACCTTGTCTCCGGCCCGATCGAGGATGTACAGATGATCGGCGCCCACCAGCGACACCAGATCCTCCACCTGCGACTTCTTCGCAAACATGTACCAGCGCTGCGGCTGCATCCACATCTGCTGGAACTGCGCGTTGTCGATGAAGGGATCTTCCGAGCGCGGCGAATACGAGCCGTACACCAGGTTCATGTACCGCCCGTTCAGCATCAGCGCCTTCCGGTCGGTGTAGAAGAATAGCGATGAGAAGTAATAGTAGTGATGATCGATCATCAGCTTGCCCGGAGGCGAAGCCTGGAGCGTGCGGATCAGCGGGCGCGACGACATGTATGGATCGAACGTGGCCATGGCCGCATGCGCCGCCTGGAAGAACACCACCATCATCAGCGCCACGCCCAGGTAGCTCTTCTTCCACGTGGTGCGCAGCGTGCTCGCCGCGCCAATCAGGAAGGCGACAGCCGCCATCCCCAGCGGGAAGCGCAGGTACGCAAACGAGTCCAGCGTGAGGTCTTCCATGTGGCCCAGCGACAGCTTGTAGGCGCTCGGATGCCGCACGAGCGCATGCGAAATGTCGCCCGGCGTCGGCACATGGCGCACCGCAATCAGGATTCCGATGGCGGAAATCGCACACGCGGTGCAGATGATGGTCAGCGCGCGCGTGCCCCAGCGCTTGGCCTTGTTATCCACCAGCAGCGCGGAGCCCACCAGCAGCGCAATTGCCGGATAAATCGGCATCGAGTAGTATTCCTGCGTTGTTGAGAACGTAAAGAACACCATGACGACGCCAATCCAGCAGAGCGCCAGCAGCCGGGTCCGTCCGGCGCGATCCAGCGGCTTATAAGAGAGCTTGAAGGTTGCCGGAATGTACACGCTCCACGGGAATAGCCAGATCAGGTTGAAGAGCCAGAAGAGGTAGCGCGGCACGGTCGCGTAGTCGCGCGGGTAGCGCATATTCAGGAAGCGCAGCAGTTGCTCGTTGATGAAGAAGAACCACAGGAACCCATGCCACTGCCCTGGAATACTCTTCATCGTGAAGACGAAGTACGGCGGATTTCTGAGCGTCGCCAGAATGTGCCACGGTGCGGCAACCGCCAGCATGACAACCGTCACCAGCACCGGATGCAGCCGCTTCCACGAGTCCCACCGGAAGAGCCGCTTCGTCAGGGCGAAGTACACGATCCACGCGCCGATGGGGAAGACCACCCCGATCAGGCTCTCCAGCAGCAGCCCGGTTCCAAAGCATATCCCAATGAGCACCGCCCACCATCGCGGATGCTTCACGTCGTCTTCGATCAGGCGCAGGAAGGCCCACATGGTGAGGGTAATCGTAAGCACCAGGGTTACATTCGGAATCTGGATGCGCGTGAACAGCCATAATCCGATACACGTGGCCATGCACAGACCGGCATAGAGGCCCGCTTTTCGCCGCTCGAAGGCCCATATCCCGAACCATGCCGTGACCAGGCACAGCGCAATGGCCGAAAGCACTACCGGCACGCGTGCCGACCAGGTGTGCACGCCAAAGAGCTTGAAGCTGCCCGCCATCATCCAGTAAATCAGCGGCGGCTTTTCGAGATAGGGCACGCCATCCAGCCGCGCCGTCACCCAATGTCCGGAGTGCATCATGTTCACGGCGATCTGCGCCTGCACGGCGTCCACGTCGTCCATCAATGATGGCGGCGAAAAAATGCAGCCGATGTAAACAGCGGCTGCAAATAAGAAAACGATGAGGGTGACCTGGCGGCGGCTTATCCCTCCAGGGCGATCATAGCTGCGCTCGGCTGCAGCATCGGGGCGGACTGTATCTTCCATTCCTTCATCCACAGGAACAAAACCATCAGGCCCCACAGGTGAAAGCCAAGGTTGATGCTCCGATTCATATGTAATTTGGTCAGTTCGTAGATCGTATCGAAGCGGAATAGCTCACTATGCTCCGCCTCTCCCGATTCTAAAGTGTCCATCAGCAATCCGCGCAGCGGTCCACGGAACCATTCGTGCGCCGGAATATCGAAGCCAACCTTTTTGCGTTGCAGAATCGAAGGAGGCAGCTTGTCCTGCATCAGTTCCTTCAGCAGAACCTTCTGCCGCGACCCCTGAACTTTCAGTTTTGCGGGTAGTCCAGCGGCAAACTCAATGAGTCGGTGATCCAGGAACGGCGGGCGCACCTCAATGGAATGCGCCATGCTCATACGGTCCGACTTCACCAGGATGTCGTCCGGCAGGTAGCACTCCTGGTCAAATTTCATGTAGGGGCCAAGTCCGTTCCCCGGCAGCGCGGCCTTCAGGCCGGAAAGCAGCCACGCAAGTGCGCCCGGCAGAGGCATTCTTACCAGCGCCGCCTTTTCCGACTCGGAGAACGTCCCGTTCCAGAAGACGTGGCCTTCCTCGGCCGGCAACAGGCTGCCTTCGAGCAGCCGCTTTATCTTGTAGTCGAGCCCAATTTTCTCGTCGGAGGCCGGCCATGCACGCATTCCGTCAATCAGCCTGCGAATCACGGCCTCGGGCAGCAGGCGTACGCGCCTTGCGATGCGATTGGCCCGGTAAGTCAGGTAGCCGCCGAAAATCTCGTCCGAGCCCTCGCCGCTGAACGCCACCGTGCAACTCTGCCGGGTCAGCTTTGAGAGGAACCACACCGGCAGCGCGCCGGAGTCCGCGCTTGGCTCGTCGGAGTAGTATGTCAATTCCCGGATCGCGCCCTGCAAATCCTGGTCCAGGTTCAGATCCAGCTGCTCGTGCCGTGTCCCATAGTGCCGGGCCACCTCGGCAATGTAATCCGACTCGTCGAAGCTGCGGCCCCGGAACGAAATCGAGAAGGTCCGCAGCGGCTCCCGCGAGGCCCGCGAGGCATAATGCAGGATCGTCGACGAATCCACACCGCCGCTCAGCCACACGCCCAGCGGCACGTCGGAAAGCATCTGCTCCGCCACGGATTCAGTCAGCAGCCGGTCCAGTTCCTCTTTCGCCTCGTCGAGCGAAATCCTCTTCGGCTCAATCTCCGGCACCTGCCAATAGCACTCGGTGCGGATTTTTCCGTTCCGCCACTCCATCCAGTGGCCGGGGGCCAGCTTCTCCACGCCTTCCACGAGCGTCCACGGCGCGGGCACGTAGTTCATTGAGAGGTAGCAGTCCAGCCCCTGCAGGCTCAGCCGCCGCTCAAATTCGGGATGGATGAGGATTCCCTTCAGCTCCGAGGCAAACAGCAGGTCCTCGCCCTGCCGGGCCACATACAGTGGCTTAATACCCACGCGGTCGCGTCCCAGCACAAGGCGTCGCCGGCTCTGCTGCCACAGCGCCACGCCGAACATGCCGCGCATCCGCTCAAAGCAGCCCGTGTCCCACTCCAGGAACGCATGGAGCACGGTTTCGGTGTCGCAGGTGGATGCAAAACGGTGCCCCAGCCCTGCCAATTCCTGCCGCAGTTCCAGGTGGTTATAAATTTCCCCATTAAA
>JAJZIF010000255.1 GCA_021810735.1 Acidobacteriota bacterium | reverse complement strand
TCTCCTTGTAACCTTGACCCGGTTCCCGCAAATGCACATGGATATCGATCAGCCCGGGAGCAACGATAGCGCCAGAAGCATCGATGCGAGTAGCGTTCTCTATCTGCGCCAAGGCGTCCAGCTGGCCGGGAAGATCGACGGCCGCCACGCGCCCGTCTCGCAACAAAAGATCGCGGTTGGAATCCGTACCGGTCGAGGGATCGATCAACTGGCCGCCGCGAATCAAAATTGATTTCATGATCTCTTCTGTTTTTCTTTGGATGTATTTGCAAGGCGAGATTGCAAGGCCCGGGAGAGCAAAGCCATGCGGATGGCGGTGCCGTGTTGCACCTGATCCATGATTGCGGAGTTGGGCCCATCCGCCACTTCGCTTGTGATCTCCAGCCCGCGAATCATGGGGCCGGGATGCATGACGAGCACATCGGGCGCATGTCTGGCCAGCCGCTCGGGATTCAACTGATAGCGTGCGGTGTAGTCCTCCAAATCGAGTTGAAGACCGGCCAATCGCTCCCGTTGAATGCGCAGCATCATTACGACATCCGCGTTGGCAAGCGCGTGCTCCAGAGTGCGTTCCACGCTCACGCCCGGGCCAATCCCCGCGGCGTTATCGGGCAGAAGCTCCTTTGGCCCGCAGAAAATGACCTGCGCACCGAGCCTTGGCAGCAAGAGAGCATTGGATCGTGCAACACGGCTGTGCAGAATATCTCCCACGATAGCGATTCGAACGCCCCGCAGGACCCCAGAATTGAGTGGAGCGATAGCGTCCGAGAGGCGATTTCGCGCGCTTAACCGGAAGAGAATCGTCCTTAGATCCAGCAGCGCTTGCGTGGGATGTTCGTGGGTTCCATCGCCGGCATTCAGGATTGGCAGACCGGTGCTCCGCGCCAGTAAATACGGGGCGCCGGAATTCGGGTGGCGCAAGATAATACATTCCGCACCGAGGGACCGCAGCGTAATGCCCGTGTCCTTGAGCGACTCTCCTTTTTCGATGCTGGAGGAAAGCGCACTGACCAGCACGGTGTCGGCACCAAGAGACTTTGCAGCCAGTTCAAAAGATGTGCGGGTGCGAGTACTCGACTCATAGAACAATAAGGCCACTCGCCGCTTGGCCAACAGACGCGAGCGTCGCAAAGGAGGCATCGATTCCAATTCCTTCGCTTTGGCGAGAACTCGATCGATATCGTCCAAATCAAAATCGTTGACAGATAACGCGCAACCAGGATGTATGTCAAACTGGCCCGGGACGGCAGATGTTTGAACGTACGGAAACTCTGTCGATCGAGGATCGGGTTTGCGATCACTGGTTATGCCGGGTCGTTTGGGAGGCTGAGTTCTGGCGGCCATATTCGATATCTAAAGATCGTGTGTTATCCGATCTTCTCCATCAGCAAAACCTGCTCGCTCCCGTCTATTTCCTCCAGCTTGACTTCAATGATTTCGCGGTTTGTGGTCTGAACCACGCGACCGATAAATGTGGCCTCAATCGGCAACTCGCGATGGCCGCGATCAATCAGCACAAGCAGCTGTACGCGTTCTGGACGGCCATGATCGATGAGTGCATCGAGCGCAGCACGCACCGTGCGCCCGGTATAGAGCACATCATCCACCAGCACTACATCCCGTCCATTCACGTCAAAGCCCAGCGCCGCGGGGTTGACGATGGGACGAAGTCCTCGCGTGGTCAGGTCGTCGCGGTAGAAATTGATGTCGAGCGTCCCGACGTCGATGGTGCGCTTCTCGATGGTACCGATGAGCTTTGCCAGACGCTCGGCAAGCGGCACACCTCGTCGATGAATGCCAACCAGAGCCAGATTGTCGCTGCCGTTGTTCTTCTCGACAATTTCGTGAGCCAACCGTACCAGCGTACGTTCTATTTCGGAAGAGGACATCAGCCGGCCCTTCTCCCGCAGGCCGGGCGCGCTTTGAGGATGTGTCTGGAGTTCTGTCATTGTTCTCCGCTTGATCATACGAGTCCGACGTAGAGCGGGCAAGCGGAACCGTGACGGCATTCCGGTGCACGATGGAAAAAAGTTTCTGCCGGGATTCGTGGCGTTGAGGCCGGGCACCGCACCCTGGCTCGGGGATTCCATGTCCAAATTGCGCCAGTTCAACCGGCGGGAACAACCTATCCACTGCATAGAGAGCCATGACTCGGCGGACTTGGCTTCTTGTTCCGTGAGAGAACGCCCCGGCGTACGATTCGCTCGATCAGGAATTCGCCTTTTTCTCACCTGGGATGCGATAGATTTGCGCGCCAAGAACGCCGCCCGCAATGGCAAAGAGCACGATCAGGAGCGACAAGAATGCCATTGTGAGCAGGATCAGACCGCTTTTGCCTTCCGCCGACAGCCAAAAGCTTGTGAAGGACGCGACGGGCGCCTGCGGATCCATGCTGGTCGCGTGTTCTGCAGCCTGCCGGACAATCGTGTCCAGTTGCACGTCAATCTGATTTCCCTGGCGCAAGCCGAACCGCTGAATCAGCAACATGACAGCATTTCCCGCCAGGGCGACCGACGCGGCAATCATACCGACCAAAACTCCGATGCGCGCCCCGATGCGAGGGTTCAGAAGGGCCTGAGGGCGTTTTCTACGATAGATTCCAAGCACAATGACCGCGCCGGCGGCAACCCAGAGCACGGAGCCTGCAGCTAAAAACGCCGAAAGCGCGCCAACCAGGGTGGCGACCAAGAGCGCGATCCGGATAACAAGCTTCCAATGCACAGCACCGGCCCGTTCCGCAGCCTCCAGATGTGCTCGCAAGCCCGCGACGGCCGTCCCATTCGCTTCCTCCCCCGGCTGTGCGCTGTAATGCACCTGCGGGGCACCACACGCGTGGCAATACGCAGCTTCGGACGCCAAAGTTGCCCCGCACCTGTAACACGCCAATCCCATAAGTTGAACCTAAACTACCCGCTTGCCCGCAGCAACTGAACGGCTGGCCTGGGAATTTTCTCCATACTAATCGGTCTGGTGCGCGTGCGGTAACTGCACGACAACAAGGGAAAATTTTGTTCCGCCATGGTCGGGACTGAATTCTACGATGTGTTGATTGTCTTTCGAACCTGCTAGCAATTTCACCTCACCGGATATAGGCGGTGAGGTGACCTGGACCGTTTTCTTGGAGGTGTCCATCTTCAGGTCGACGTTGTACTCGTGGTCGTTCGCGCACGTAAGTCCCTGGCGTGTTTGAGAGGGCTCGCCAATGGGCTTCTTATCTTTACAGGTGAGCACATCGCCATAACGCGCCATTGCTTTTTTATAGAACGCTAACACCTTATCTTCTGGATCGTTGCTGCGGTAGCCGATCGCTTTCACGTGAAGGCTCCACCTGCCAAACCTCATCTGAACATCGGCGCTCCCGGAATCGTTTCCGTGCTGGCCAGTTTCGCTTGCACCCGGATAGACGGGCAGACCAACATCCGGAGCATGGACGGAATTTGTCCGGACGTCGAATGCACCCACCGGCGTATGGAGATGGATGTTTTCGGCCGATCCACCCTTATCTTCCCGCATGGAACACCCGGCAATCGCGAGAGCCAGGATGGTCCACAGGAGCAACGCTGGTGTTCTGGCAGGTGAGCGAGCAAAGGCGGGATCGCGCACGGACCCGCGGCTCGCGGATGAAACGACAGATGTCATGGTCTTCTCCACCGGGCTCATGGAATAGCTTACGCGCGCAGGCCGGAAAAGTTCCTTGTAGAAGTTCTCCCGGAACGATTTTGCGATTGACAACGTTACTCTGAGGCCACTATATATGGAGGCGTGGTGCTCGATGGCCCGATACTTTGTAGGCGACCTGCAAACAGGGGGAGAGAAGCCGGAGGCAAACCGCTCCACGAGGCGGTACCCACGTAAAGACAGCAAACGATCACTCAATCATGGCAACGGCCCTGCCCCAAAGCAGGGCCCGCTTTTTGGGTCCACTATGGATTGATTGAGCCAGGCCGACCGGTGCGACGGCTTTGGAGAAACATATACTGGGCGATGGGGTTGAATTCCCTATAACCGGGTCGGAATCCCGGACTCGAGAGGCCGCATGCAGCACATTCGATCCGCATTTTGCAGTGTCACCGCAATCGCAATCCTCCTGCTGGCGACCGTGCCCGTCTGCGCCAGAGGCCAAAGCTCCGCGAATGTTACGAATGGTTCCGGGCAATCCCCCAATAACATAGGCGAGACCGCGGACCAGAATCCTCCCAGCCGCGTTGCCCGTCTCACTCAGATTCAGGGAGATGTCTCAATTCAGCCATCGGGCGTGACGCAATGGACACAGGCGACGAATAATTATCCCCTGACCACAGGGGACCGGTTATTTGTTGATAAAAACGGCCGGGCCGAGCTCCAGATGCCACACACTGTGGTCCACATCTGGCATTATTCCGACCTTTCTGTGACCAGTTTGAATGACACCTTAACTCAGCTCGGCTTATCGCAGGGAAGCTTGCATGTACGTACCTTCGAGCTGAACCCAGCCCACCCGGTGGAAGTGGATACGCCGAACGGAGCGATCACGGTCGAGCAGCCGGGCGATTTTCGTGTGGACTGCTACACCGGAGACGGCGGTACGGTGGTGACGGTGAACTCGGGTGAAATTGAGGTGACAGGACCGGGTCTCACCCAATCTCTGGGTGCCGGACAATCCGCACGTCTTATGGGTACGAATCCCATTACTCTGGCGTCTTTGACATTGCCGGGAAAGGACCCGTTCGACGTCTGGAGCGAACAGCGCGATCGCCAGTTACTGAGTTCCAATGCGCGTCAGCATGTCAATCCTGAGACAGTCGGGTTGGACGATCTGGACCAGTATGGAACGTGGACAGACACTCCCGGTTACGGCGCGGTGTGGTATCCGACAGCGGTACCTCCCGGCTGGGTACCTTACTCCACCGGAAGCTGGGTCTGGGTTGGGCCATGGGGATGGACCTGGGTGGACGCGTACCCGTGGGGATTCGCTCCATTTCATTATGGACGGTGGGCCTTTTATGGGGACCGCTGGGGATGGATACCGGGTCCGTTCGGCGTCATGCCGGTCTACTCCCCAGCACTGGTCGGGTTCGTGGGAGGACCGGGCTTTTCTGTAGGCCTGGGGGTGGGTCCAGGATTTGGTCTGTCGGCCTGGTTTCCGCTAGGGCCTGGCGAACCCTTTTATCCCTGGTATCACTGCAGTCCAGGGTACTTCAGCCAGGTGAACCTGACCAATATCAATCGGATAACGATCAACCGGACGACGAACATCACCAACATCAACAACACGAATTACTACAGCTACTATCACAATCGAGCCAATCTCAATAACATTCACTATGTCAACCGGGGGATCGCAACGACCGCGGTGCGCGCGGATGCATTTGCCAGTGGAAGGCCAATCACGCCAGCGACGGCAATCCATCCGACAGCGCAGCAACTGGCGCATGCGCAGATCATTCCGCACCCTTTCGTTGCTCCGACCCTGCGGAGCGTTGTGCCCCATCCTGTGCACAGTGTACCGGTTTCGACAATCCGACCGAGGTTGATAGCGCCGCAATTCGCGTCCTCCGCGGCGATCAACCGCAATTCCACCTCTCGTTTGGGAGCGCTCGCTGGGCAGAACCGTGGGGCGCGCACTCTGCCAGCGCCAACACGGCCGCTGCCGGTACGCTCGGCGCCAGCGCCGGGAAGTGTGTTCGTTCCGGGCGGACGAGCTTCTGGCGCCCAGGTCGGCGGTGGAGGCGCAGCCACAATGAGGCAGCCGCAGCCGCGGGGACCTCTGGTCGCCCGCAACTTCCCTCCTCCTCCCGTCGAGCCCAGCTTCCAGCAGCGGCAGCCCGCTCTGGCCCGCGATCCGGGACGTCCGCTCGACCCATATCAATTGCGGAATATCAGCCGTGGGCGGTTCGCTGGCCCTCCCCGCGCACCGGATTTTCCACCCCACCCGGCATGGGCGCCGAGGCCCAATTTCTCGGGGCCGCGGGGAGGATTCAGGAGGTAAGGTGAGTGGGACTTCGTGCCTAAAATCGGGGCATAGCGAAGTTACAGCTTCTGCTGG
>JAJZIF010000254.1 GCA_021810735.1 Acidobacteriota bacterium | reverse complement strand
TTTTGCGAAGACCTTCGAAGGAAATAGTCCTGACCAGGTGCTGCCGGCCGCTGCGACGGCAGGATATGCCGCAGTGCAATACAACATGGCATGTTCAGGCTTGCCTTCCCTGCCGGACAACATCCCTACCGAAGTTGTGCAAGACATCGCGGTCGCAGCGGCAAAGAGTCAGATCACCATCGCCGCGCTCTCCGGTACGTACAACATGATCCATCCCGATGCCTCTATCCGCGCCAACGGCCACGAGCGATTGGCGAATCTTGCCCGTGCAGCCGCCGGGATGAAGACCAATCTCATCACGCTTTGCACCGGGACGCGCGACCCGGACGATCAGTGGCGCGACCACCCTGAGAATAGAAGCGTCGCGGCCTGGAAAGACCTGTTCGCATCGATGGAGGTCGCCGTCGGAATCGCGGACAAGCATGACATCTTCCTTGGCATTGAGCCCGAACTGTCCAATGTCGTCCATTCGGCGCGCACTGCGCGGCAGTTGCTTGATGAGATCAAGAGCCCTCGTCTCAAAATCGTTCTCGATCCCGCGAACCTCTTCGAAACAGCCTCGCTGGAAGAGCAAAGGCGTCTTGTTGCGGAAGCGGTCGACCTGCTGGCCGACAGCATCGTGATGGGCCATGCCAAAGACCGCACACCATCGGGCGGTTTTACCGCTGCTGGGTGCGGAGTCCTGGATTATCCTCACTATCTGGCCTGCCTGAAAAGCGCTCGTTTCGACGGCGCGATGGTGACCCACGGCCTGTCCGCGAAGGATGCGGGCAGAGTCGCGTCCTTTCTCACCGCCCAAATGGAGCAAGCCGGCTTCAAGGTGGAAACCGCATGTCTGCAGCAGTAACAAGGCTAGTTCGGCAGGGTCTGATCCTTCGCGTCGATGATGCAGGAGGTTCCGGCACGCCTGTCGTTTTCCAGCACGGCCTTTGCGGGGACTCGAATCAAACACGCGAGGCGTTTCCGAGTGACCCCACATTTCGCCGCATCACCCTCGAATGTCGGGGGCATGGACGATCGGAGGCTGGCGACCCAAAAGATTTTTCCATCGCAACCTTTACGGATGATGTCGTCTCTCTCATCGAGAACCTGGACGTCGGCCCCGTCATCGTCGGTGGAATTTCCATGGGCGCCGCCATCTCTCTGCGGCTTGCAGTCAAGAGGCCCGATCTCGTCCAAGGTCTGATCCTTGCCAGACCGGCCTGGGTCACGACCTCGACTCCGCCCAACTTGGAACCCAACGCATTAGTCGGCGCAATGCTGACGCAATATCCGCCAGAGGAAGCTCGCCAGATTTTCATGCGGAGCGACATCGCCAGGCGACTGTCTCAGGTCGCGCCCGATAACTTGAAATCGCTCGAGGGATTTTTTCTAAGACAGCCCTACGAAGTGACCGCTGCACTGCTCAAGAAAATTTCCGCCGACGGGCCAGGAGTCGATGACTCCGAAGTTCGCGCATTGACAGCGCCCACCCTCGTCATCGGTCACGAGCAGGATTTCATTCACCCCATCTCTTACGCCAGGGCACTCACGGATCTCATCCCGTCGGCGACATTGAAAACCATAACGTCCAAGGTTGTGAGCCGAGACCTCTACGTCTCCGACTTCCACGACGCCATAACTCACTTTCTGAGGAGTATCTGGAATGCTTGAGAAGACGACACGCTCGCCGCACTGGATCGATGCGCTTCCGACGGATCGCCTCATCGGCGAGTTCTCCGTTTGGTCTGCGGATCTCGTCAACCTTTCCGCCGACATGCGCCGAATCGCCGATCATGCCGATGTGCTGCATGTGGACGTCGCGGACGGACATTTTGCGCCGACCCTGCTTTTCTTTCCCGACCTGGTGGCCGTTCTGAAAAAAACGTCGACGATTCCGATTCACGTCCATCTCATGGCGGCGGACTCGATTCTTCTGTCTCAGATCGAGCAATTTGCGGAAGCCGGAGCCTCGCTCATCAGCATCCACGCTGAAAACGTCGCAGCGCAGGAGGCTCTCGACCTTTTAGATCGTCTCGGCGTAGCCGCGGGCATGGTCTTGAAAGTCGAATCGCCGGTGGACATGATTGCACCGTATCTCCCACGCGTGCGCTTCGTAACGCTCCTCGGAACCGCGATCGGCGTCAAAGGCAAGGGTCTCGATGAACGGGCATGTGCCCGGCTTCAAGAAGCGAAGGGGCTGATCGAAGCAGCAGGTCTTCCCCGTCGTGTGGTCCTAGCGGCGGATGGTGGCATTCGGGAGCACACAGTACCGCTGCTGCGGCAGGCGGGCGCGGAAACCGTCGTCCTGGGATCCCTTGCATTCGGTGCATCGAATCTCGGCGACCGCATGACCTGGCTCCATAGCCTCTAAAAGCCAGGGAGGTCTCGCTCATGGACAGGTTCGCAGTCGCCCTGGATTTAGGCGGCACACAAGTACGCGCTGCGCTGGTGGATCGTCGCGGTCAAATCCTGAACCGCGTCGCTGTCCCAACTGCGGCGACCGAGGGTCCAGATGTTGTCATACAGCAGTTGAGCGACGCGGCGCGCGCCATGATGAGCGGTATCGAGGCCGGTCGCATTCTCGGTGTCGGCCTTTGCGCGCCCGGCCCTCTGAACACTCAGGAAGGTATCGCGATCTCGATGCCGACGATTGCCGGCTTTGAGAACATCCACCTTCGAGAGCGTCTGGGGCAGTCGCTCAACCTTCCTGTCTGGCTCGAAAACGATGGCACTGCGGCTGCATTAGGCGAGTGGCGCTTCGGCGCTGGCGCAGGCTTGCAAAACTTCGTATACATCACTGTGAGCACAGGCATCGGCGGCGGAGTCGTCGCCGACAATCGGCTGCTGCGTGGCCGATTGGGCCTCGCCGGCGAAGTCGGACACATGACCATCGTCCGCAACGGAGATACCTGCTCCTGCGGCAACAAAGGCTGCTGGGAAGCCTACGCTTCAGGGACAGCTTTTACTCGACGAGCCCGCCAGCGGGTCGCGTCGCTTGGTCATGGTCTTCTGGCCGAAGGCGGGAAGCCTGTCGACGGGAAAGCTGTCTTTGCGGCTGCTGCGCAGGGAGACCCATTCGCAATCGAGCTGGTTGCGGAGGAAGCTGAGTTTTTGGGCATCGGGATTGTCAACCTGCTCCATCTTTTCAGCCCGGAGTCCATCGTCGTTGGTGGCGGCATGTCGTCGAACTTAGATGTTCTTCATCCAGGGATCTCGTCCAAGGTCCGAGACACGGCCATGAAGGGTTTTGAAAATGTCCCCATCGTCAGGGCTGCACTGGAAGGCAACTCAGGTTTGATCGGAGCGGCGGCATTGGTCTATGACGCCGTTCCAGCGATCAGTCCCAGCTCGCACCCAGCCTAGAGCGGATGTGCAGACACCGGTTTCAAAATGAGAGAAGTCATTCTGAGCGCAGCGAAGAATCCAGAGGTTGATGGCGGCGTATACGAAGCGGATATCGCCTGGATTCTTCACCCGCAAATGACTCTACAAACTGTAAATCCGCTATAGAGATTCAAGGATGGACCGTGTGCCTTGTCAGTCGTAGATTTTTCCGCCGATACCTCTGGCGCAGTTGTCTCCGCACATGCGATGTCTCAATGAGATTTCCTCGCGACCCGCAACCAAAGGCATTGGCAAAGTATATCGTGTCACGATATACTTTGCATTATGAGATCCAGAGTCGCTGTGCAAGATCCCAACCAGCCTCTCCATCAGGCCTTAGCCGAGTTCAGGCGCCAGCTACGGAAGTTTTTACTGGCCAGTGAAAACGCGGCGTTCGAGGCCGGGATGCAACCGCAACAACACCAGCTTCTTCTCGCCGTGGCCGGCGCGCCAGCAGGCCGTTCTCCCTCGATTGCCTACGCTGCAGACGCCCTGGGGCTGAAACACAACAGTGCTGTGGAATTGGTGGATCGCTGCGAGCGGGAAGGTTTGCTCGAACGCGCAGAGGACTCGGAGGATCGACGTCGTGTATGCCTTCGGATTACATCGCGCGGCCGGAAGCTTCTTGACCGGCTGTCGCGCGTTCATTTGCTGGAACTCAATTCGCAGGGGCCGCAATTGATCGAATCGCTCGAAAACGTTTTGCGGAACCAGCACCGGCAACGCCAGCGTACCGACAGAAAACAACTTGGATAAGAGAGCCGGGATGGCCGAAACTACAGTGACAAAACCGAATGTGAAGTTAGTCGCTCGACTCATTGAGCATCCGCTTCTCCGCAAGTATTTTCCCCTGGTCTCTGAGGACCTGGCCGTCACCTATACGCGAGATTTACATAAATGGCTGCTCATCGCGCCCATCATCGGTATTACGACCGGCCTGGCAGTCACCGCCATCGCCATCGTTATCCTGAAGAAACTTTGGCCTCCGCTTCTGCAATGCTTTCTGCGCCATCCCTGGACAATTCTTCCTATTATGACGGCGGCATTTGCGGTCACGGGTCTCATCATGCAATTTTTGACGCCCGATCCAGACGAGCATTCGACAGAAGAAATCATCCGCTCGTATCACGAACATCAGGGCGACATCGATGTCCGTTCCTTCTTTCCAAAATTGCTGGCAGCCATCACCACGGTTGGATTTGGCGGCAGCGCCGCCCTCGAAGGTCCGAGCATCTATGGTGGCGGAGCGATTGGATCGTGGTTGTGGACGAAGTTGCGACGCGTTGGACTGGAGCCGCGCGATCGACGAATCATGCTGATCAGCGGCGCTGCGGCCGGCATGGCCGCCGTGTTTCGCGCGCCCATGACGGGCCTCGTCTTTGCGCTTGAAATGCCCTACAAAGATGACCTGGCCCACGAGGCGCTGCTGCCTTCGCTCATCGCCTCGGTTGTCTCCTACGTGACACTGGCCTTCTTTCTAGGTGCGACTCCACTCTTCAATTTCGCCAGCGCAACCTCCTTCACGGGCCGTGATCTTCTCTGGTGCGCGCTGCTCGGCGTTCTCATCGGTCTGGTCGCCATGGCCTTCACCATCACTTTTCGCCGCGCGCGCGTTTTCATGGTTCACTGGGCCATCCCGCATTGGCTCAAGCTGACCCTCGGCGGCTTTCTGACAGGAGTCTGCGGGCTCGCATTTCTGATGATGTTTCATGGGCCTTTGGTACCGCTGGGGCCGAATTATGAAGCGGTGGGGCAAATCCTGAGCCGGCATCACAGCAGCCTGGAACTGGTTGTGTTCGGCGTAATCAAGCTGGCGGCAACCGTTTTCACACTTGCCAGCGGCGGCGTCAGCGCCATGTTCGTTCCGCTGTTTCTTACTGGAGGCAGTTTCGGGACTGCCTTCGCGCAGTCGATTGTCCATTCCAGTTCTGTTGAACTGTATGCCGCGGTTGGCATGGCTGCATTTATCGCTGCGGGATATAAAACCCCCCTGGCCGCAGTCGTGTTCGTTGCGGAAGCCACCGGCGGTCACGCTTTCATCGTTCCCGCGTTGATCGGCGCCGCCGTAGCATACGCTATTTCCGGCGAGGCCTCCGCATCCGGCGATCAGCGTCTGCACGAAGGCGTACGCATCCAGGAACTGAAGAACATTTCCGTGGCGGAAGTAATGCAGCAAAATGTGGTTTCCGCTGTGGCCTCCTCTACTTTGCGGGAATTTGCAGACAACGTTAGCAGACATCACAGGCACATTGCATTTCCAGTTTTGAAAGATGGCGCCATTGTTGGAATCATGTTGGTTTCGTCGCTCGGGGTCATTCCCCCTGGGGAGTGGACAACCAGGAAGGTTGAAGACGTTGCCGAAAAGAATATCAAGAAAATCTCCCCCGATTGCGACGTTGCGGAAGCTCTGCGGCTGCTGCTGAGCGAGCAGGACTATCACATGCTTCTCGTGACTTCCGAAGATGGCAACCTGACAGGCATTTTGACGAAGACCGATATTTTGTCGGCTTTGCAGTTGCGCGGCGGAGGGGCCAGGGAAGCGGTGTACGAGGCCACCCTCACTTGATTTCAGGAGTTCATGCAGCTGGTTGTCAGAACGTCGAGTCAGGTTTCAGGATCGACTGATTTTGAAAGATTTACCACGCAGATATGTAGAAACCGCAGTAGCACGATCGATGGAAGGAGGTCTCCGATGGC
>JAJZIF010000253.1 GCA_021810735.1 Acidobacteriota bacterium | reverse complement strand
TTCCAAAATTCCATAGCTCTTCGTGAGCGCCTTCTTCCCTACCTATGTCGCCGCGCCTTACAATGTGGCCATGACGCTGCTCGACGCACCTCCATACGACGCGCGCAAGGCGCGCATCCAGCGCAACATCCTCATCGGCATTGTCGTTGCCATTCCATTCGTTGCCTTCTTCACCTGGTATTGGTGGAACTGGCCGGAGGAGCATCGCGTCAACCAGTTCTTTCACGCGATTGAAGCCAAGGATTATTCCCACGCATTTGCGGTCTGGAACAACGACCCGGACTGGCAACAGCATCCCGATCAGTACAAGGTGTATCCATTCAAACAGTTCATGTCGGACTGGGGCCCATCGAGTGATTACGGCGTGATTACCAAAGCCAAAATTGTCGTCACCAAGGAATACGGAAGCGGAGTTGTCATCGGGGTGCGCGTCAACAACGACCCCAAGACGCTGTTTCTGTGGGTGGAGAGAAAAGCCAAAACCATCGGCTTCTCTCCGGTAGAGCTGCGCTTTTAGCCCGGCATATTATGGTCTCTTCTACGATTCGGCGCCTTGGACGACACCGAGTACGGGACGCTGGCGTAGCACATATTTGCGAAGCGACATGAAGGGAAGTTCCAGAGCATATCGCGAAATCACGCATACCGCGATGGTTGCACAGAAAACGATCGCAATCCTGACCCAGTAACCGACATAGTTTTCCGCCAGGACTGGATGCCGCAGCTCATCATAAGTGCGCAGGACATAGGTCTGCGAAATATATAGGCAATAGCTGATGAGTCCGAAAAAAACCATGGTCCGCGATCGAAAGATCGCCAGAAATCGCGCGCCGGAATTCTCGACTGCAATTCGAATCGAGCTATAGAAAAAAAGATTGATCGCAGATAAGAAAAGCGCGATGGCTTGGGGCGCATATCTGGGAGAGTAGATAAACTTTCCTGTTGCCAATAGCAAGACGCAGCTGAATCCAAGAATCCGGATTGCTGGTTGTTTCGGCATAATGTTCCGCGTTGCCAGCGCGCCGTCTTGTCTTGGAGAAAGCTGGCATGCCAGCAGAGCGCCGAACGCCAATCCATCGCAATGAAAAAAAGTAAAGAAAAAATTGCTGTGATGAAACGCGGCGTCGATCAAGCGCAGAATCGGTTCCGCAATCACAATGGCCCACGCGCACTTTTCCACCTGCCCCACCCGCAATCTGCGTAGAAACTGCGGCCAAATCAGGTAGAACTGTTCTTCAATCGCCAGCGTCCAGTAAGGGCCGGATAATGTCAGGTGGAACACCCTGGAAAAATTCGCAAGAAAGAAGACGCTGAGGATCACTCCGCCGGTCGACTCGCCAAACCATAACCAGGCTGCCAGCAATGAGACCAGATAGAGCGGCAGGATTCGCAGCGCTCGTTTCCAATAAAAGTTGTAGTAGTAGTCAGGCGAATTCCTGTCCTTCAGAAGGATGGAGGTAATCAGGTAGCCCGATAGCACGAAAAACAGGTCCACACCATATTGACCAAAGCGGCTGACGCGATATAGCCAGATTGCGGATGACGTGAACCATGCTGGGTGGGCAGGGGCGGTGAAAAGGTGATTGCAAAAGACCGCGAGAGCTGCAATCCCTCGAAACCCATCCAGCTCGAGAATGTGCCGTAGCATTCTACCCTGCTGTGGATTTCCTCGAAGACGGTTCGCCATTTCGCCAAGAGTACCATGGGGAGGCGCAGGCGTCCTCGCTTCCATGGCGCCGATTTTCAGTCGAACATTCATCGCACGGAATCTCTTTCGCTGTACCAACCGAAGCGATATTTATACAATTGCACTTCATCGAACCGAATGCCTGACAAAATCGAAAAACGAGAGGGCCCGGAATCGCCGGCCGGATTCGAGAACCTCGCCGCCGATCCTCGCGTGACCGTTCGACGCGCCGGCCTTCCCAAGCCCGACGGCTCCTGCATCGTCTACTGGATGCAGCGCGCGCAGCGTGGTTTCAATAACGCTGCTGTCGACTGCTCCGCGAACGTTGCCAATGAACTGAATCTGCCGCTGTTGGTATATTTTTCCGCCATCTCCAACTTTCCCAATGCAAATCTGCGCCATTACGTTTTCCTGAATCAGGGATTGCCGGATATCGAGGCCGATCTCGCCCAACGCAATATTTCCTTCGTCGTACGGAGGCCGCCGCACAACTCCCTCGAAAAATTGCTGGAAGAAGTGAACGCGGCCATGCTGATTGGCGATGAAAATCCCTGCCGCGAACCGGAGCGCTGGCGCCAGGTAATTGCCCGGCGTCTTCACATTCCGTTCTGGACAGTCGACGCGGACGTGATCGTACCCAGCAAGCTGTTTCCCAAAGCGCAATATGCCGCCTACGTTTTGCGCCCGCGCTTATATAAGGAGCTGCCGAACTACCTCCACCCCCTGAAAAATCCCACGGCGCAGCATTCGTGGAAACGCCCGAAACACTTCGACAGTTATCCGGTCACCAGCGACATCGCGCTAGGCTGGAAACGTCTCGATCGCAGCGTGCCCCCGGTGGAAACCTTCACCGGCGGCTCCAGCGCAGCGCGCACACGGCTGCAATTCTTCATCGATAATTTGCTGGCAAACTATGACGAGCAGCGCAATCAGCCCACGGTCGATGGCACCAGCCGCTTGTCGCCGTATCTGCACTTTGGCCATATCGGCCCGCTGGAGATCGCGCTCGCCGTCAACGCAGCCGCCGAGAAGAACGCCTCGCTCTCCCATGCGCGGGATTCGTTCTTCAACGAACTGATCGTCTGGCGCGAGCTGGCAGTCAATTTCGTCAAGTACACGCCGAACTACGATTCAGACGAGTGCGCCGAGCCATGGGCCCGGCAGTCCCTCGCCCAACATGCTCACGATCGCAGAGAGTGGAACTACAAGCTCGACCAGTTGGAACGCGGCGAAACTCATGATGAGTTGTGGAATGCATCGCAATTGCAGATGGTCCGATTCGGATGGATGCACAACTATATGCGGATGTACTGGGCGAAGAAAATTCTGGAGTGGTCGCCCGACCCGGCGACAGCCTTCGCCTACGCCGCTACACTCAATGACCGCTACCAGCTCGATGGCCGCGATCCCAACGGCTATGCCGGCATCGCCTGGGCCATCGTCGGAAAATTCGACCGGCCATGGTTCGACCGGCCAATCTTCGGAAAAATCCGCTACATGTCCGCGGCCTCTACGGGCAGGAAGTTCGACTCCAAACGCTACATCGAGATGGTCCGCGAGTAGTCAGGTGCGGATTTTCCAGATACTGTATTCAAAATTGGAAGAGCCATTCTGAGCGCAGCGAAGAATCCAAAGAGCGATGGCAGAACTTACGATGCGCATATCGTCTGGATTCTTCACTTCATTATGCGGAGACTGCCGTGCCCGGCTGCCACCCTCACTGTTTATTTGGATACCTGCAGCATCACAACACCATGCTTCGGAACCAGCGCAGTGTACGAACCATGCAGCGTGCCCAGGTCTTTACCCGACCACAAATCGCGCGCATGTACAGCGCCGTCGAACCCCACAGCTTTGAACTGCACGGTAATGGGATAAGCGGATTCGCTGCGGTTGAAGAGAGCCACGGCCTTGGCTCCGCCCACCAGCGGCTTCATCCAAATTTCAAATGGCCCGGTTGCGCTGACGCGATCTCCCTGGATGCCACGCCGGTCCTGATCGACGGCAATCACGCCCTTGTTCAGCAGGATGCTCTCGGTCGTGTCGTCCATCTGGCTTAAATCGTTGCCCGCCAGCAAAGGCGCGGCCAGCATGGCCCACAGGCTCATATGAGTGCGATACTCATCCGGCGTCATGTGGCCATTGCCCACTTCCAGCATGTCAGGATCGTTCCAATGACCGGGCGCTGCGTACTTGGACAGCCCAGCCTGCGCAAAACCGATCACCGACATTCTGTCGTAGGTATCTTTAATGTCTCCGGTGGTGCGCCACAGATTTCCGCCGACCTTCGGCCCCCAGTTCCACACCGCATCCAAGCCGTACTGGCACAGGCTGAACACGATGGGCCGGTGCGTGTTCAGCAGCGCCTGATGCATTTTCTCGTAGGCCTGCTGCATCATTTCCCACTGCTTCTGCTGGTCGTCGGGGGCTTCTTTTCTCATGATGCCGCCATAACTGCACAGGTCGTACTTCAGATAATCGATGCCCCATTTCGCATACGTGTCCGCATCCTGCTGCTCGTGGCCATAGCTGCCTTCGTAGCCCCCGCAGGTTTTCGGCCCCGGCGAAGAATAAATCCCCAGCTTCAAACCCTTCGAGTGCACATAGTCCGCCAGCGCTTTCATGTCTGGAAATTTGCTGTTCGACTGGATATTGCCCTGGGCATCGCGCTCCCCTTCCCAGGTATCGTCGATGTTCACGTAGACATATCCCGCGTCGCGCATTCCACTGGCCACCATCGCATCCGCGGCCGCGCGCACATCCGCATCGTTCACCGCCCGGGCAAAATGGTTCCAGCTATTCCATCCCATCGGCGGCGTGGCTGCCAGCGAGCCGGATTGTGCCTGCGCCATCGGACACGACGGGAAAACAAACATGGTCCCCGCAAGCAGCAGGGCGACCAGGCTGAAATGACGAAGCAAGCGCATACTATCCTCCAGGTTTCAAATCGCACATCAAGCAAACGTCCACCATGTTACCAGCGATTTGAGAATCGGTCTCGCTCGCACAGCGCCATCCAATCGCAAATCGCGCCCGGATGATTCCCTTGCTGCATGGATGCCGGTCCAGTCTACAATGTCAATCAGGACATTCGATATGTTGCAAGTGCGAATGAAAACCGTCCTTACCAGCTACGCATTTTCACGGGTAGCCTAATGTCTGGGTGCCCATCAATCCTATCGAAACTAGGGTGGGATAGAACGATGACCGCCTCACAATATCAGTGAAAATGCTTTAGAAAAGAGCGAGCTACCAGCAATAACCCAGGATGACAGATGGCGACGATCGGCACAACTCCGTTTCATGTTCTTACCAAACCCGTCGGTCCGATTTGCAATCTGGACTGCAAGTACTGCTTTTATCTGGAGAAGGAGGTGCTGTATCCCGACACCTCCAAGTGGGCCATGCCTGCGGATGTCCTCGAATCCTATATCCGACAGTACATTGAGCAGCAGGACACCGATGTGATCCATTTCGGCTGGCAGGGCGGCGAGCCTACGCTGCTGGGCGTCGATTTTTTTCGCAACATCGTCGCCCTGCAAACGAAATATGCGAATGGCAAGCAAATTGAAAATGCCTTTCAGACCAACGGCGTTCTGCTGAACGATGCCTGGGGAGAATTCTTCTCCGAGCAGAACTTTCTCGTCGGCGTTTCCATCGATGGCCCCCGAGAATTGCACGATGCATATCGAGTCGACAAAGGCGGTCAGCCCACGTTCGATCGAGTGATGCGTGGCATCGCTGTCCTCAAAAAACACGCGGTTTCCTTCAATACCCTTACCACCGTTCACCGCAAGAATTCCTACAACCCTCTCGACGTCTACCGATTCCTGAGAGAGAACGGCAGCGGACATGTGCAGTTCATTCCTATCGTGGAGCGGGTTTCCGCGCAGACGACGCAGGATGGCATGACGCTGGTTTCGCCCAGCTTCTCCGCACCGGCAAAAGTTTCCGGCTGGTCCGTGGAACCGGCCCAGTTTGGGCGGTTTCTCTGCGCTATTTTCGATGAATGGGTCAGAAACGACGTTGGCAAAACATTCGTTCAATTGTTCGAAGTATCGCTGGAAATGTGGCTTGGCATGGAAGCCAGCTTATGCGTCTTCCGCAAGACATGCGGCTCCGCCATGGCCATCGAGCACAACGGCGACCTTTACTCCTGCGATCACTTTGTCTATCCCGAACATCGGCTTGGCAACATCATGGAGGCCCCGCTTGGAGAGATGGCCATGTCTCCGCGGCAAGTGAAGTTCGGGAAGGACAAAAACGATACCCTGCCAAAATATTGCCGGCAATGCGAAGTGCGCTTCGCCTGCAACGGCGAATGTCCCAAGCATCGCTTTGCGACTGCCCCGGACGGCGAAGCGGGACTGAACTATCTTT
>JAJZIF010000252.1 GCA_021810735.1 Acidobacteriota bacterium | reverse complement strand
TGGACGAAGGCGGTGCGTCCGGGGCAGCGGGTCGGTTTGAAGGTAAATACGCTGGGCGGGCGCGGGCTTTCAACGAACGTGCTGCTTGTGGAGGCGATCTGCGAACGGCTGCGCGAAGCGGGAATCAAGGCATCGGACATCGTGATCTGGGACCGGGACAGCGAGGAATTGGAGCGTGCCGGCTTTCGCATCCGCAGCGGCGGCAACCAGGTGCAGTGCTACGGCACTGACCGCGTGGGTTACAGCGACTATCTGGCGTCATTCGGCAGCGTCGGCAGCCGGCTGTCGAAGATTCTAATTGAGCGCTGCGATGTGCTGATTAATGTTCCGGTGCTGAAGGATCACGATGGCGCGGGCGTAACGATCGCTCTCAAGAACATGTACGGTGTGATCCACAATCCGAACAAGTATCATCCCGATGGCTGCAATCCCTACATAGCGGATGTGAATGCGCTGCCCGAGTTGCGGTGCAGATTGCGCCTGCACATCTGCGATGCCACTACAGCCTGCTTTGAAGGTGGACCGGGTTTCAAGCCGCAATTTGCCTGGCGCGCAAATACATTGATTGTCTCTACAGATCCGGTGGCGCTCGACTATTCCGGCTGGCAGATGATCGAACGCAAGCGCGCTGCCGAGGGATTGAAGACGCTAACGGCCGAAGGCAGAGCACCGAACTACATTGCTACTGCGGCGGACGCGAGGCATCGGTTGGGTAATAACGATCCACGGCGCATCACGGTGGTGGAAACACAGGTGGCGTGAAAGGGGTGCGCGATGATTCCGGAACGCTCCTCATGCGGGATTAGCGAGACGCAGGATTGCGCGGGAAAGAACGAGGCCAGCTGCGCTTTGCGCGGCGAACAGCTACCGGCGCGCTGGCCGCTGGATCGCCGGTCCTTTCTGTTGAAGGCCGCGTCGCTTGGCATGGCGGGAGGCGCATGTCAGATCTTGCAGCCATTGCGGGCCATGCCGGGGTGGGCGGAGCCTGCGCGGGAGAATGACGCGCGGTTTATCGTCGAGGCGCGATTCTACCGAAAGCTCGCGAACAAGAAAATCAAGTGCAAGCTGTGCCCGCGGGAATGCGTGGTGGGCGATCGCGAGCGCGGATACTGCGGTGTTCGTGAAAATCGCGGTGGTGTTTATTATTCGCTGGTGCATTCACGGGTCTGCGCTGCGCATGTCGATCCGGTGGAGAAGAAGCCGCTGTTTCATTATCTGCCCGGCTCGCTGGCGTTTTCGCTGGCAACGGCGGGATGCAATGTGAACTGCAAATTCTGCCAGAACTGGGATATCTCGCAGGCACGCCCGGAACAGATTCCCGCCGAGTATATTCCGCCGAAGCGAGTAGCCGAACTGGCGGCGCAATGGAAATGTCCGACGATTGCGTATACCTACAGCGAACCGGTGGTGTTCAGCGAGTTTCTGATGGATGCCGCGGATGCAGGACACGAGGCGGGCATTCGCAGCGTTGTGATATCGAATGGCTACATTCAGGAGGAGGCGCTGCGAGCCGCGTATGGAAAGATGGATGCGGTCAAGATTGATCTGAAGGCATTTTCGGAGAGCTATTACCAGAAGGTTGTGGTGGGAGAGTTGAAGCCGGTGCTCGATACGCTTGTCACGCTGCGCAAAATGGGCAAGTGGACCGAGATTGTCTACCTCGTAGTGCCCACACTCAACGACAGCGACGCGGAGTTCAACGGCCTGGCGCGCTGGGTGAAAGGGAATCTCGGCATAGACGTGCCGCTGCATTTTATCCAGTTTCATCCCGATTATCTGCTGAAGAACCTGCCCATCACGCCTGTCAGCACGCTGGAGCGCGCGCGGCGGATCGCGATGGCGGAAGGACTTCACTTTGTGTATATCGGCAATGTTCCGGGGCATCCGGCTGAGAACACATATTGTCCGCAGTGCAAGCACCTGCTGGTGGAGCGGGCGGGATTCGAGATCCGTCAGATGCTCATTCGCAAGGATGCATGTCCCTTCTGCAAACGGAAGATTCCAGGCGTCTGGCACGCTTGAGCGCGGAAGAACAGGACTGGTACATGAACATGAGATGGGAAAGTTGCATGATGGTAGCACTATTTCTCAGTTTCCTAACAACAACGCTTTGGTCACAGACGGGTCTTGAACAGAAGAAATTGCGCCCCGCGGGAGTGGCAGGAAGCTTTTATCCGGCAGATCCAACTGTGTTGAGGGCCATGATGGACGGCATGCTGGCGAAGGCAACGACGCCGCCGATCGAAGGACAAATCCTGGCTCTGGTGGCGCCGCATGCGGGCTATCAATACTCGGGACCGGTGGCAGCTTACTCGTATGCGGCGCTTAAGGGGCACAAATACGCGCGCGTTGTGATCATTGCCCCATCGCACTACGAGGCTTTCAATTTTTCCTCGGTGTATGATGGCGACGGCTACGTGACTCCGCTGGGTGTTGTGCCCGTCGATAAGGCATTCGTTGAAAAGCTCACCAGGACCAATGCTTCAGTCCGGCTTTCGGAGCGCGGGCACAAGCGAACCGCGCAAGGTGCGGAACATGCGCTTGAAGTGCAGTTGCCGTGGCTGCAGCGTGTACTGGGAGACTTCACGCTGGTTCCCATCATCATGGGAGACCAGAGTTATGCTGCCAGCCGCGCGCTCGGAGTGTCGCTGGCCAAACTCATTGAAAAGGAGAGCAGCGCGTCCGGCACTTCAGGCCCGGAGGGTGCGGCGGGAGACACGCTGATTGTCGCCAGTTCCGATCTTTCGCACTATCACACCTATAACGAAGCGGAGCGGATCGATCATAAGACGCTGGCCGCGCTGCAAATCTGGGACTACCTCAACATGTCGCGCAACTTCCAGAATCGCGTGTGGGAAGCATGCGGCGGCGGACCTATTATTGCCGCAATGATTGCCGCCGAGCGCATGGGCGCGAATGAGGCCCGGGTGTTGAAGTATGCAAACAGCGGCGATGTCACAGGAGATCGTTCGCAAGTGGTGGGCTACAGCGCGGATGTTTTTGTGAAGACGGCAAGCGGAAAGACAGTTGGCGCCGCGTTCTCTCTGAGCGAAGAAGAGCAGAAGAAACTGCTTGACGTGGCGCGCAAATCGGTGGAATCTGCGGTCCAGCGGCATAAACTCTACGCGCCTGAGAGCACGAGCGACGATCGGCTGAACCAGGACCGTGGCGCATTTGTGACCTTGCGCGAAGGAGGCAGACTGCGCGGGTGCATTGGTTTTACCGCGGCGAATGAGCCTCTCTACATGACAGTGAGAGACACGGCCACACTTGCCGCCCTGCGCGATCCGCGATTCCGGCCGGTTGCCGCACCGGAGCTACCCAAGTTGGAGTACGAGATCTCGGTGTTGTCGCCGATGCGGCGCGCGCGCGATGTTCGGGAAATCCGCGTGGGCGAGCACGGGCTGTTGATGAAGAATGGCGATCGCGAAGGGCTACTGCTCCCGCAGGTTCCTGTAGAGCAGCACTGGGATCGGACGACGTTTTTACGCGAAACATGCGTCAAGGCCGGCATGGTTCCCGAGTGCTGGCAGGACGACGATACAGACATCTTCAAATTCACAGCATTCGTGTTCGGCGAACAACAGCCGCCTACGCACGATGCCTCGCGGAATTGAAGCCGAGGAAGGAAACGGAGGCCGCCGGCGCCAGGGCGATTATTGCAGACATCCACGCAGTGTTCCAGAAGCCAAGCAGCGGGACAAGAAATGCTGCGAGCAGCAATGCGCCCGCACAGCCTCCCAGCAGATCGAGAGCGTAGAGCGTGCCTGTGCCTGGTTGTGTTGGGCGGCCATCCTGATGGATCGCCGACGCAATCGGGAACTGATAGCCTCCCGGCATTCCACAGAAGATGGCGAGCGCGGAGAAGATGAACTGGGTGAGCGGCATAAAGCCGCTTGCTGCGGAACTGCGGGCTAGCTGAGTGACCAGGAACAGGAGCAGTGGGGAAGCGGCCGCCAGCAAGAGGAGATTGATAGCTGCCGATCTCAAGAAGAGCCTGGTGTTGTTCCGGCCAAGCTGCGTGAGGCCGAGCAAGCTTCCCAGGGCGATGCCGGCCATAAACATGCCGATCAGCAGTGCCAGGCTGTAGTAGACATAACCGCAAATTGACTGGAAGGCAAGCAGGAGAAGAAGTTGCAGCGCCATGAGCGTGTAGCCTGTGGCGACGACAGACCATGCCGCGACGTAGCGCGCGCGTTTTTCCGCGGCAAAATGCCAAAGGAGGATCAACAAGAGCGACGACGCGGCAACAACGGCGAGCAGTACCGGGAAGCGGATGCCAGCGAAGTTTTCGAGCAGGCGCGCATAACCAGACTTGAATTGAGCGCCCCACAGCACGGTCCCGAAGTAATAGGCGACGGGCTCAAAGTCGCGATTGGTGGGAGTCGACGGAAGCGAGCGCAGCAGTTCATTCATCTGCGCCATGCGATCGGGCATCATGCGAAAGGGAATGAAGTACTCGCGCACGTAACGAGTGTGAAGGCCGCGGCCTTTAAGTCTCGCCATCAATGCGTGCGGATTGCTGGTGAGAACTCCAGGCTGCGTGGCGCCAAACATGTGGATGGTTGCGCCCGGAATCACAGTCACGTAAGGAAACACACCGTGAAGCGTGTGGTGAATGCAGCGGAGAAAGGCGGCGAGCGCGGGGCCGATGGAATCTTCCGAGGCGCGCAGATTGAGCGCGACCAGTCCCCCGGGCGCAAGGTGATCGCGAACCGAGCGGAAAAATTCTGTGGTGTAGAAACGGTTCAACTGGGCATTTTCCGGTTCGGGTACGCTTACGATGACCGCGTCGAATTTGCGCCTGCTTGACTTCAGATAGCGCCGCCCGTCGGCGTAATGGACATGAACCCGCGGGTTGGCGAAAGCGCGCGCATACTCGGCTGGAAAGAACTGCTTGTAGATCCCGATCAACGCCGGGTCAAGCTCAACGTAGTCGAGCCGCTTGATGGTTGGATGTTGAAGAGCTTCGGCAATGCTCCCATTGATGCCGCCGCCCATAAGCAAGACCCGCGTGGGGGCAGGGTGTTCCAGCAGCGCGTAATGCACTGTTTCCTCGGCTGCTGCCGCGTCAGGCACATTGGCGAGCACGGCGCCGTTTTCATAGATGCTTCGCAGCCCGCCGGATTCCAGAACGGTGAGCTTGCCATAAATTGATTCTCTGGAGCCGATCACGCGGAAGCCCTTCCAGATGCGCTGCTGCGTAGCTTGCTCCATGCGCGGCGCTACCCGGACTAAAAGTACAAGAACCAGCGCTGTTGCGGCTATCGCTGTCCCAACGCGCCAGCGCCGGATTCTGAAATACAGGCTGCATGCCACGATCAGATTCAGCAGGGTGACAATCAACGCTAACTGAAAGGAGTTGAGGAAGCCGAGCAAGAGAACGCTGGTGAGGATTCCGCCCAGCGCGAAGCCGGCAGTTTCAAAGAGATAGGCAAGGCTGACGGCCGTATGTCCCGCAACCGCGCTCTCTTGCTGCACCATGCGGGCCGCGAGTGCAAAGAGGCAGCCTGAGACGATGCAAAATGCGCTGAGGCTTAGCGCGGAAGCCAGTGCCAATGGCACAGGCCCAAGCAACTCGCCCGGCACTGCCTGCAAATGTGCCCTTGCGCCGCGCACGATCCAGACTGCAAGTGGAATGCTCAGGGCGCTCAGGCATTCCGCTGCGGCAATGGCCGTGCGTACGTCAGCGCGTCTGCGCGCCAGGCTACCGCCCAGAGTACTGCCTGCGGCAGTCCACGCGAGCCAGATGGCGAGAAAGACTCCCAGGGACAGCTCATTGCCGTTGAAGAGAACAATGACTTCACGCATGAGCGTGATTTGCCCAACCGCGGCGGCGCATCCTACAACCGCGGCAACTGCTTTGGCCACGCGGATGGATTGCTTTCTCGACGCATTGGAACCGTCATGCACTGGACCTGCAATCATGGTGGGCTGCGGCGCGGCGCGCTCACCTTGCGAAGAGGCTGCAAGTCTGCGGTCCGGAAGCAGCCTACGAGGCCTTGAGACTGAGCCGGCTGATTTTTACGGCCAGCTTTTCAAAGTCCACGGTGCCAAGACCGCGCGCCGCGGCCATC